>NZ_SMJZ01000031.1 GCF_004348345.1 Nonomuraea longispora | reverse complement strand
ACCCCCGGACGGCACGTCCGTCACCCCGGCCGGACCAGAATCCCCCACTCCGGGCGACACCCCCGGCGACACCTTCGACGCCCGTCCGGCCACCGGCCAGGGTGAGGCCGGAGAGGTCCCCAGACCCAGGGACGGCGACGCCGGCGAGCCGTCCGACGGCACGGAGCCGCGCCACGAAGCCCCCGGCCGGCAGGACCGGACCACCACCAGGCCACGTGGCGAAGACGGGGAACACGGGGACGACACCCGCCCGCGCGACTAGACCGCCGTGACAGGGCCACGGGATGCCGCAGGCCATCGGGCCGTGATGATGACAGCGGATGGCCGGACACGGAGTACCCTCGTCACCCGTGACGCGTTCTCCCCTGACCACCCCGCCGCAGGGCGCGGCCGCGCCCGCGGCGCACCCTGAGGCGCCACCGCCGGAGGTCATCGGGATGTCCGTCTACCTGTTCCGCAAGCCTTATGCGACGGGACGCCTGGATACCGACTATCTCCTCCCCGTCCCCGTGGGCACGACACTCCACCTGCGTGCCTGGTGCAACGGCATCGCGGGCAGAAAGGCGTACCTTGAGGCTGAGGGGCGGATCGGCGCCACCGGCGGACCGGTCGCCGTCCGCGCGGCAGCGCTGTTCATCGAGGTGAACATGGAACACTTCGCCAAGCACGGCGATCTGGCCGCGGTCGCCGCCGAACACGACTACGAGGTGAACCCTTGACCAACGCAGGTGCGGGCCCCGAGGTCCTCATCCACCGGCTCGACGACGGTCTGCCGATGCCGTCCTACGCCCACCCGGGTGACGCGGGCGCGGACCTCTACGCGGTGCGGGACGTCGAGCTGATGCCGGGCGAGCGGGCCGTCGTCGGCACGGGAGTGGCGATCGCCCTTCCCGACGGATACGCGGCGTTCGTTCACCCGCGGTCGGGGCTCGCGTCACGGCACGGTGTCACCCTGGTCAACGCGCCCGGCACGGTCGACGCCGGATACCGCGGCGAGATCAAGGTGACGCTGATCAACACCGACGCCAAGGAGCCGTTCCGCCTCCAGCGGGGCGACCGGATGGCGCAGCTCGTGGTGCAGCGGGTGGAGCGCGCGGCCTTCTACGAGGTCGAACGCCTGCCCGGTTCGGTGCGCGGCGCCAACGGGTTCGGATCGACAGGACGTTGACCGGCGGGCCGCGCCCGCGGCCCTTCGACATGGCGGGCCGCCAGGCGGCCCGGTGAGCAAGGAGAGTGAGGAACGTGTTCCGACGTCGTCGTCGTGAGCAGCCGGAACAGGCGACCGAGCAGGAGGCTGCCGCGCCCACCCGAGAGTCCGGCCCGTGGGACGCCGACGAGCCCCACCCCGACACGGACAGGATCGACCTCGGCGGCCTGCGGCTGCCGCACAATTCCGACTTCGACGTACGGCTGGCGTCGGTCGGCGACCAGCACGTCGGCGTCGTGGCCTTGTACGAAGACAGCTCGCTGCAGTTGCAGGCCCTGGCCGCGCCCCGCAGCTCGGGGTTGTGGGACGAGGTGAAGGCCAAGATCCGGGCCCAGGCCAAGCACCTGGAGGAGCAGGAGGGCCCATTCGGCAGCGAGCTGACCGGCGAGATGAAGGTCGACGGCGCCGCCAGGCCGGCCCGCTACCTCGGCATCGACGGGCCGCGCTGGTTCCTGCTCGCGGTGATCTCCGGCAAGGCGGCCACCGACGAGACGATCGCGACGGCGTACATCGACTTCATCAAGGACGTCGTGGTCGTGCGGGGCGATGAGCCGATGGCCCGCGAGGAGCCGATCCCGCTGCGCCGGCCCAGCGATCCGGGTGCCGAGCAGCAGGAGGACGAGCAGGGGTTCAACCCGTTCAGGAGAGGGCCGGAAATCAGTGAGATTCGCTGACGGCTGACATCACATAGGCTGGCTCCATCATGAGTACGGCAGAGCCCCGGAAACGCAGGGGATTGCGCGGGTTCCTGACTCGGCTGGCGTCGTCCCAGTCCGAGATCGAGGCCCAGGAGCTGCGGGAGGACGCCGATGAGGTCGGCGCCACCCCCATCGCCTCGTGTGGCGGGCGCCGGCGCTTCTGCGTGGCGGGTACGCTACGTACGGTGACACTGCGCCCGAGGGGCGGTGCTCCCGCGCTCGAGGCCGAGCTCTACGACGGGTCGGACGTGATCGACCTGGTCTGGCTCGGCCGTCGCAAGATCGCGGGCATCGAGCCCGGCCGCACGGTCAAGGCCGAGGGCCTGGTCAGCATGCAGGACGGGCGCAAGGTGATGTTCAATCCGCGTTACGAGCTGCGCCCAGGGAGTTGATCGAGTGAGTGCCGAGGCAGAAGAGGTCGCCCACGACACGGTTGAGGCGGCGGTGCGAGCCCAGCTCGCCAAGGCCTTCGGCGGAGTGCGCGGCATCATCGAGGCGGCGGTCCCGACGATCGCCTTCACGGTGTCCTGGATCACCACCGAAGACCTGAAGCTGTCGCTGATCATCAGCGTCGCCCTGTCGGTCCTGCTGCTGGTGGCGCGGATCGTGCAGCGGTCCACGCCGCAGTTCGTGATCAACAGCCTGATCGGCATCGCGATCGGCGCGTTCTTCGCCAGCCGCACGGGCGACGCGAAAGACTACTTCCTGCCCGGCATCCTCTGGAACGCCACCTACATGGTCGCCATGCTGGTGTCGATCGTCACGCGCTGGCCGGTCGTCGGGTTCCTGATCGGCTCGGTCACGGGCGACCCGACGGCCTGGCACAAGGATCCGGGCGTCGTGCGTCTCTGCTCCCGGCTGACGTGGCTGCTCATGTTGCCGTGCGCGGTGCGGGTGGCCGTGCAGGGGCCGGTCTACCTGTTCGGGGGCGGCGACCAGGCGGTGGCGGCGCTCGGCTTCGCCAAGATCGTGATGGGCTGGCCGCTCCAGGTGGCCGCGTTCGCCGCGATGTTGTGGGTGCTGGGGCGCGGCCGCACCCCGATCAAGCCGGTCGCGCCGGCCTGACCCGCTCTCCCGGGAGGACGTGGTTCCATGGTGGACGCCGTGGTGGACGCCGTGGTGGGCCCGCGTGTGCGGGCCGCGGCAGGTCCTGATCCGGCTGCGGGCTGTGCGGCATGAACCATCCCTCGATCCGGCAGGTCTCCACCGAGGTCATCTATTCCAACACCTGGATGACGCTGCGCGAGGACGAGATCGAGCGGCCCGACGGGTCGCGCGGCGTCTACGGTTACCTGGAGCGGCCCAACGCCGTGCTGGTGATCCCGCTGGAGGACGACGGGTTCCATCTCGTCGAGGAATACCGTTATCCGATGCGGCGGCGCTCGTGGAGCTTTCCGCAGGGGTTCGCGCCCGCGCCCACGCTCGAGGAGGCGGCACGTCAGGAGCTCGAACAGGAGACCGGATTATGTCCTGCCGCTCTCACGCTGCTCGGCACCATCGACGTGGCGCACGCCATCAGCACCGAACGATCCAACGTCTACCTCGCGACGGGCCTTGAGCACGGCGCCAGCGCCCGCGAGCACAGTGAACAGGACATGCGCCAGCGCTGGGTGCCACGGGCCGAGTTCGAGCAGATGGTCCGCGCGGGCGCGGTCAGGGACGCCGGTTCGCTGGCCGCCTATACGTTGTTCCTGCTGTCGCGGGCGTGACCCTTGCCCGGAGCCGGTGCCTGTCCACGGGCCCCGCCCCTGGCTGCTCGTCCTAGCGTTCGATGCTCTCGCGGGCGGCGGCCACGGCGTGAAGGATGTCGAGCTGCCCGTCGCCGGTCGTGGCGAAGGGCGAGACGACGAGGGTCGTGGCCCCGCTCTTCAGATAGTCCCGCATCCGGTCGGCTATCCGGGTGACCGGGCCCAGCAGGGAGACACGGTCGACGAACCCGGCGGGTACGGCCGCCCGCGCCCCCTTGAGGTCGCCAGCGGCGTAGCGCTCGTGGACAGCGGCGGCCTCCTGACCGAAGCCCATCCGCCCGGCCAGCTTGCAGTAGAGGTTCCGCCTGCGATCGCCCATGCCGAGGAAGTGCGCGAAGTAGCCGCGCACCGCGTCCACGGCCTGCTCCGGGTCGTCGTTCACGGACACCGGCAGCCCGGGGAGCACCTCGAAGCCGTCGAGGTTCTTTCCGGCTCTGTTCCGGCCGGCCCGCAGGTGGTCCAGGGCCTGCGTGACCGATTCGGGGGTGCAGAAGACGCCCAGCCAGCCGTCGGAGACCTCGCCCGCCAGTTCCATGTTCCGCGGGCCGACCGCCGCCAGGTAGATGGGGATGCGCCGCCGGACCGGCTGGGTGAGCAGCGTGAAGGGCGTCGCGGTGCTCCCCGGGGGCGGCAGCTGGTAGTGCTCGCCTGCGTGGATGACCTGCTCGCGATTGAGGGCGCGTCGCACAATGTCCACATATTCGCGGGTACGTCCCAACGGTCGGTCGAACGGCACGCCGTACCAACCCTCGCTGATGTCGGGGTTGGAGACGCCCAGTCCCAGGCGGAAGCGTCCGTCGGACAGGGCGTCCAGCGTCGATGCCGTCAAGGCGGTGAGCGCCGGGGTCCGGCCTGGGATCTGGAACACACCGGACGCCAGGTCGATGGTCCGCGTGCGCATCGCCACCGTGCCGAGCACGGTGGCGGCGTCGGACCGGTACCCTTCGGGCGCGAGCGCGAGGTCGTAGCCGATCCGCTCGGCCTCCTGTGCCACCCGTACCGCGCTCTGGTAGGTGAGGTTCACACCGAGCCTCATGGCCATGGCTCCTTCCGGGGGCTGACCGGTAGCGGGGAAGGTCACACGGCTCAGGCGGGCCTGCCCTCGACGATGCCGTGCGGCGGAGCAGTCGGATGGATGCCGACCAACTCGAACCCGGAGACCTGCAGCAGCCGGCGCCACTCCTCAGCGGTGCGCTCGGCGCCCTTGTCGTTCACGAGCATGGCGAGGTCCATGAGCTTGCTGTAGTGCCATGCGTTCAACTCGGGCAGCACCCCGTCAATGATCAGCAGCCTCGCCTCCGGCTTGCCGCCGATCGCCTGGCGCACGCGGCGCAGGATGCCTGCGCACTCGGCGTCGCTCCAGTCGTGCATGATCGCCTTGAGGACGTACGCGTCGGCGCCGCTGGGGACGCTCTCGAAGAAGCTGCCCTCCTCACAGTGCACCCGTTCGCCCACACCCTCACGCGCGAGCAACTCGCGGGCGCCCTTGATGGCGGTGGGGATGTCGTACAGGATGCCGCGCACCGCCGGGTGGCGCCGCAGGATCGCCGAGAGCAGTTGCCCCTGCCCGCCACCGATGTCGGCGACCACCGGGAAACGGCCGAAATCGAAGGAGCCGGCGATGCGCGGAGCGCGGGCGTCGTTGAGCGCCGTCATGGACCCGTGGAACACCTCGGCGAATTCCGGCGCGTCCTGCTCGAGGTACTGGAACCAGGTCTTGCCCCCGCGCAGTTTCGGGCCCACGGCCTCGCCGGTGCGGACCGTGTCCATCACGTGGCCCCAGCAGTTCCACACGGTCGTCTCACCGTAGAAGTGGGCGAGGTTGCGCAGGCTCCCGGGGACGTCGCTGCGCAGGTATTGAGCCTTGGGCGTGAGCTCGAAACGGCCGTCGGGTCGCTCGGCGAACACCCCTACGGAGGCCGCCGCGCGCAGGAAACGGTAGAGCGTACGCTCGTGCGCCTCGGTGGCCCCGGCCAGGTCTTCCACGGTGCGCGGCCCGTCGGCCAGCAGGTCGGCGATGCCCAGGCGGGCGACCACGTGCAGCACGCCCGTGATCCACTTGCCCGCCAGCATCAGCAGGACCTGCTCCTGGTCGGGACGGTCGTCGCTGTACGGCGGCGTGCTGAGCGCCATGGGCGAGGGCTCGTTCGTCATGTTCCCTCCATCGGGTGCCGAAGGTCTCCTCGTCGAGGACACCGGAGCTGTTGGGACCGGTGCCGTCGTGATGCTGACAGTCACCGCTGGAGATCTGGTGGTTACCGGATAGAGCCGTCCTCACCACCGCTCGGGAAGGGAGGCGTGCCGCGGTCCTGCGGCCAGCAAGGCTCGACCGAGCTTGGAGAACGGGTTGCCACACTCGCCTGATGACGGTTCGGACGAGGAGGCGGGATATGTCTGACCAGGCGCGTTGGCGGCGTGCGTACGACGTGGTGACCAGGTGGTTGACCGAGGGGCTGGTGCTGACCGGGTTCGCTTTCCTTGATCCGCCGGCTGCGGACCGGGCGCTGTTCGAAGACCAGCGAGGCTCGAGTGATCGCAGAGGCGGCGGTCCTAACCTCCCAGACACTCCCGGGAGGAGACGTCCAGAACAGGCTGGGGGTCACGGGGTGGATTCACGTTGGAGGGTCAGTGGCTAAGACGATCGATCGTCGTAGGCTCTTGTCGAGGAGCGCGGTCCTCGCGCCCGCCGCGGGACTGGCGGCGCTGCTCAGCGCCGACGTGGCGGACGCGGACATCGAAGGGCGGGCGCACTCCCTCATCGGCACCTGGCACGTGGACATCGTGTTCCCCGGGCCCAACCCGCCGGAGAAGGGGCTCTTCCTGTTCACCAACGCGGGGCTGGTCATCTGCACCAACACCCGGATCAGAGATCTCGGGCTGGGCAAGTGGACGGCACGCGCCTCGTCCCGCTTCGACTTCACCTTCAGGCACCACATGTTCATGCCTGACGGCACCTGGGTGGGCACCCTGGACATCGCTCATTCAGGCTCCGTGACACAGAACACCTTCTCGTCGTCGGGAACCGGCACGGTCTACGACACGAGCGGGAACCAGACCGAGACGATCGAGTCCCGCACCACGGCGGTGCGTTACTGATCGCCGCCCCCGGCCGATCCCGGCCCGCGAGGCCGGGATCGGCCGCACCCATGCCCGGAAACCGGACCCTGGCTTCCGGAGCCGGCCCGGAACCGAACCCCGGGCCGGCAGGGCGCCTAGTTGCCTCCGGCGACGTGCACCACGCTGCCCGTGACGTTGCCGTTGACGGTGGAGGCGAAGTACAGGACGAGCCCGGCTATGTCGTCGGGCGTGGAGATGTGGCCGGCCGGTCTGCCCTTGTTGAGAGCGCGCTTGATCTGCTCCGGTGACTTGCCGGCCAGATCCTTGCCGAACTCCTCCGGGACCCGGGCGAGGAAGCCGCGCGTGACGGTGGGGCCCGGCGCCACGACGTTGACGAGGATTCCCTGCGGCGCGAGCTCGGTCGCCAGCGTCCTGCTCAGCCCGTGCAGAGCCATCTTGCTCGCGACGAACGCCTCGTCACCGGCGGCCCCGCGCTGGACGATGTTGGCCGAGATGAACACGATGCGCCCCCACCCCTGCTTCTTCATCCAGGGGAGGGCCGCCTGCACGGTGTGGAAGGAGCCCTCGACGTCGGCACGCAGGAACGGCTGCCACTCCTCGACGGGGACGTCCTCGAAGGCGACGGGATGCACTTTCGTACCCGGGATGGCCGAGGCGTTGACGATGACCACGTCCACGCCACCCCACTCTGTGGCGACGGCGTCGAAGGCGGCGTGAATGGAGCCGCGATCCGTCAGGTCGTACCGGACGGTGGTCGCTTTGCCACCCAGGGCCCGCACGTCCTCCGCCACCCGGTACGCGCCGGGCTCGTTGCGGTGGTAGGTGACGGCCACACTGGCGCCTTCTGCGGCGAACGCGCGCGCGAGGTGGCCGCCGATCGAGCCGCTGCCACCCGTGATCAGGACGACTTTGCCGGCGAGGCCGAGATCCATGAACCACTCCCTGACGATCGACGGGCGAACGAGTTGGATGTCGAGTCACGCTAAGGAGCTTCGCTCGCAGAATGCTCGAATAGCGGTCGATGACGCCGCTCCGGGCGGGCCGCGTCATCGTCCGGCCTTCGAGGGGGAGCTGTCAGGGTCTGGAGGACCGGATCCCGACACGACAGGAGGCGTCGGTCCATGCGCGTGCTGTTCACAGGGTGGGCCTGGCCCTCGCACCTGTATCCCATGGTCCCTCTGGCCTGGGCCTGCCTGGCGGCGGGGCACGAGGTACGCGTGGCCGTCCCGCCGGACGCCCAGGACGTGATCCTCCGAGCGGGCCTCACCCCCGTCAGCGTCGGCCGGGCGGTGGACGTGACGGGTGTCATACGCGGCTTCGTCAAAGGGCCGAAGACGGGCAGCGGACGGCCGTCACGCCCGGTGGCGGGCGACCCGTCGGCGCGGACGCCGCGTGCGCTGAGCATGTTCGTCGACCTGGCCGTGGCGATGGCCGACGACCTGGCGGCCTTCGCCCGCGACTGGAAGCCGGGCCTGGTCGTGTACGATCCCACCGCCTGGGCAGGCCCACTGGCGGCGGCGGCCGCCGGCGTGCCGGCGGTCCGTCACCTGTACGGCACGGACCTGCTCGTCCCGGCGAGGGACGCGATCATCAGGGCGCTGCAGCCCGTCGGTGACAAGCTCGGCGTCGGCCCGGTGGATCCCGTGGGCGCGCTGACCATCGACCCCTGCCCCGTCACGCTTCAGGGCCCGGTGCCCGGAACCAGGCGGCGGATGCGCTATCTGCCCTACCAGGGCGTGCACGACGGCGTCCCCGCCGAGCCGCCGGAACGACGGGACCGCCCCGTCGTCTGCGTGACCTGGGGGACGACGATGGCCAGGCTCGGCCATGAGTATTTCCTCGCCGGGCACGTGGCCCGCGCCCTGGCCGGCCTGGACGTGGAGGTCGTCCTGGCGATCGCCTCCGGGCAGCGCGCCCTGCTCGGACCGCTGCCACCTGGCGTACGGGTGGTGGAGTCGGTCCCGCTCCGCCTGCTCACGCGCGGCGCCGACCTGCTGGTGCACCACGGGGGAGCGGGCTCGATGCTCACCGGCCTGGTGACCGGGCTGCCACAGCTCGCGCTGCCGCAGCTCCCCGACCACATCGGACACGCCAGGCGGCTGGCGGCCACCGGCGCGGGGGCCGCCATGGAGCCGGCTGACGGTTTCGGCATGGCGGAGATCCGCGACACGGTCTCAGGCCTGCTCGCCTCAGCCGATCACGAACGTGCGGCCAGGCGTCTCGGCGTGGAGATGGCCGCGCACCCGGCCCCGGCGACTCTGGTCACCGAACTGGAGCAGCTGGCCGGGGCCCGTGACGGTGGCAGGGCAGCGGTATGAGCGCACCGGCATCAGGAAGGGCCCCCGCGCCGTCGTGCTGGACTGAAAGGAGACGCACATGCGCCGTACCTTGATCGTCGCCAGGATGGAGCCTGCCGACGCCGACTCGGTGGCGGACATCTTCGCCGACTCCGACGCCACGGAACTGCCAGGGCTGGTCGGCGTCACCCGTCGCACGCTCTTTCACTTCCACGACCTGTACTTCCATCTGGCCGAGGCGGAAACCGACGTTCCCTCGCGCGTGGACGAGGTGCGGCAGCACCGCCTGTTCCGGGACGTCAGCGACCGGCTGGCTCCGTACGTACTGCCCTACGACCCCAGCTGGCGTGGCCCGCGCGACGCGATGGCCACCCCGTTCTACGAATGGGAGAAAGGACAAGGTGGTCGGCGTGTCTGACACCGGTGTCGCGCCTTCCGAGGCGAGCCCGACGACGGACGAAGGACCTCTCAGCAAGGTCGGCCTGGCCGAGACAGTGGTGAACAGGCGCCGGGGTGGTGAGATCCGTGTGCTGCTGAGCCCCAAGACCACGCGGACCAGCTCCGGTTTCATGGGGGTGCTCACGCTCCAGCCCGGCGAGTACGTCTCCGAGCACTACCACCCGTACTCGGAGGAATTCCTTTATGTGTCCCGCGGGACGATGGTGGTGCGGATCGACGGCGACCAGGAGCTGGAACTCGCCGAGGGCGAGGGCATGGTGATCCCCAAGAACGCCCGGCACCGTGTGATGAACCGCGGCGGCGGAGAGGCGTTCGCGATCTTCATGATGTGCCCGCTCGCTCCGAGGCCGGACCTGGGCCATGTCGACACCGAGCCGTACCCGGAAGAGGCCGGCGAGGTGGAGCCGTGACGGGCGGACGGCGGGTGGTCATCACCGGCATCGGCACGGCGACCCCAGGGGGCATCGGGACCAAGGCCTTCTGGGAGCTGCTCATGGCGGGGCGGACGGCGACCCGGACGATCTCCCTCTTCGACCCCACGGGCTTCCGTTCCCGGGTTGCCGCCGAGTGTGACTTCGACCCGCGCGCGGAGGGGCTGTCGCCGCAGGAGGCCCGGAGGATGGACCGCGCCGCGCAGCTCGCGGTGATCTCCGCGAGGGAGGCGTGGCAGGACAGCGGGCTGGACGGGGAGAGTGTGCCGCCCGAGCGCCTCGCGGTCAGCGTGGGCAGCGCGGTCGGCAACACGATCAGCCTCGAGCAGGAGTACGTCGTGGCCAGCGACGGAGGCAGCCGATGGCAGGTCGACCACGCGTACGCCGTCCCGCACCTGTACGACTACCTGGTCCCCAGCACCCTGGCCGTCGAGGTGGCCTGGGCGTGCGGGGCGGAAGGACCCGTCTCGCTGACCTCGACCGGGTGCACGTCGGGGCTGGACGCCGTCGGACACGGCTACCACCTCATCCAGGAGCACGCCGCCGACGTCGCCGTGGTGGGCGCCACCGACGCCCCCATATCGCCGATCACCGTGGCGTGCTTCGACGCGATCAGGGCCACCACTCCCAGGAACGACGATCCCGAGCATGCGGCCCGCCCCTTCGACGCCAGCCGCAACGGTTTCGTGCTCGGCGAGGGCGCGGCGGTGATGGTGCTCGAAGACCGGGAGCTGGCGATCCGCCGGGGCGCCCACATCTACTGCGAGGTGGTGGGCTTCGCCGCCCGCGGCAACGCCTTCCACATGACCGGGCTCAAACCCGACGGCAGGGAGATGGCCGAGGCGATCAGGGCCGCGATGGACGAGGCCCGTTTCGCACCCGAGGACATCGACTACGTCAACGCGCACGGCTCGGGCACCAAGCAGAACGACCGCCACGAGACCGCCGCGTTCAAGCGCAGCCTCGGCCCGCGTGCCCACGAGGTGCCCGTGAGCTCGATCAAGTCGATGGTCGGTCACTCGCTGGGCGCCATCGGCTCCATCGAGGTCGCCGCGTGCGCGCTGGCGATCGAGCATCAGGCCGTCCCTCCCACGGCCAACCTGCGCAATCCCGACCCGGAGTGCGATCTGGACTACGTGCCGCTGGCCGCCCGGGAGCAGGTCGTGGAGGGCGTCCTGACGGTGGGCAGCGGGTTCGGCGGCTTCCAGACCGCGATGGTGCTCGCGCACCCCGGGAGGTGAGCGCGTGACCACGAGGTACGTCGTCACCGGCATCGGCGCGACCGCTCCCAACGGGCTCGGCAACGAGGAGTTCTGGTCCGCCACGCTCGCGGGCCGCAGCGGGATCGGCCGCATCACCCGGTTCGACCCCGAGCCGTATCCGGTCACCCTGGCCGGTCAGGTTCGCGGGTTCGCCGCGGACGAGCACCTGCCCGCGAAGATCACGGTGCAGACCGACCTCATGACCCATCTCGCGCTGGTGGCCTCCGAGATGGCCCTCGCCGACGCCGGGATCGACCCGGCGCGGCAGCCCGAGTACGAGATGGCCGTGATGACGGCCAACTCCTCGGGAGGCAACGAGTTCGGGCAGCGAGAGATCCAGGCGCTGTGGAGCAACGGCCCCCGCCACGTGGGCGCGTACCAGTCCATCGCCTGGTTCTACGCCGCCTCCACCGGCCAGATCTCCATCCGGCACGGCATGCGCGGCCCCTGCGGGGTGATCGCCACGGAGCAGGCCGGCGGCCTGGACGCCCTGTCGCAGGCGCGGCGGGCGTTGCGCCAGGGGGCCGGGATGGTGCTGACCGGCGGGACCGACGCCTCGCTGAGTCCGTACGGTCTGGTCACCCAGCTTCCCACCGGGATGCTGAGCCGATCCGCCGACCCCGCCCGCGCCTACCTGCCCTTCGACGCCGAGGCCTGTGGTTACGTGCCGGGGGAGGGCGGCGCGATCCTCGTCATGGAGGAGGAGAGGGCCGCCAGGGCACGCGGCGCAGCACGGATCTACGGCGAGATCGCAGGGTACGCGGCGACCTTCGACCCGGCGCCGGGCTCCGGCCGGCCGCCGGGACTGCTCAGGGCCGTCAAGGGGGCGCTCGCGGACGCCGGGATCGCGCCCGGCGACGTCGACGTGGTCTTCGCCGACGCGAAGGGCGTTCCGGAGGCGGATCTTCAGGAGGCCGGGGTGCTGGCCGAGATCTTCGGGCCCGGCGGTGTGCCGGTGACGGCGCCCAAGACCATGACGGGGCGGCTCTACGCCGGCGGCGCGGCACTCGACGTGGCCGCGGCGCTGCTGGCCGTGCACCACTCCGTCATCCCCCCGACCACCAACGTCACCCGGCCGGCGCCGGGCTGCGACATCGACCTCGTCCTGGACGTGCCCAGGGCGGCCGGGGTCAGGACCGCGCTGGTCGTGGCCCGTGGCCACGGCGGATTCAACTCCGCCGTGGTGGTCCGCGCGGCAGGCGGCTGAGGCCGCACATCACCACAGAAGGAGGAAGACGTGGACAAGACAGAACTCCGGCTGGACGAGCTGAAGCGGATCATGCGCGAATGCGGCGGACCGGCCGACCTCGACGCCGACATCCTCGACGTGTCGTTCAAGGAGCTCGGCCTGGACTCGCTGGCGGTTCTGGAGATGGGGGCCCGCGTCGAGCGCGACTACGGCATCGAGGTGCCCGACGACGCCATGGAGGAGCTGAAGACGCCCCGCCAGACGCTCGACTTCGTCAACCACCGCCTGTCGGCTGCTTAGGAGTGACGTCATGGCAGGTCACACGGACAACGAGATCGTCATCGCGGCGCCTTTCGACCTGGTCTGGGAGATGACCAACGACGTGGAGTCGTGGCCGGGGCTGTTCAGCGAGTACGCCTCGGCGGAGATTCTGCACCGCGAAGGGGACATGGTGCGCTTCCGGCTGACGATGCACCCCGACGAGAACGGCAAGGTCTGGAGCTGGGTCTCCGAACGCGTGATCGACCGGCAGGCCGGCACCGCCCGCGCGCAGCGGGTCGAGACCGGGCCGTTCGAGTACATGAAGATCCGGTGGGACTACACCGCCACCCGGGACGGGGTGCGGATGCGCTGGATCCAGGACTTCCACATGAAGCCCGAAGCCCCCGTCGACGACGCGGCCATGACCGATCGCATCAACCACAACACGGTCGTGCAGATGCGCCGCATCAAGGAACGAGTCGAGAGCGCCGCCCGCGCGGCGTCGACTCCGGCATGACGTGGTCGTCCAGGTATTGGTGCCGCTGGCGCTGGTCGGCAACGGTCTCGCGGCCGGCGTCATGCTTTCGACCGTCATCGGGGTCGTGCCGTGGATGCTGGCGCAGCCGTACGACAGGTACGTCGTGGCGACCCGCTTCCTGTGGTCGCGGTACGACCCGTTCATGCCGATCGTCAACGCGCTCACGTGCGTGCTGGATGTCGTGCTGATCTTCGTGGTGCCGGCGGCCGTGCCACGGACCCTGTTCGCGGCCGCGGCCGGGCTGCTGCTCCTCGTGATGACGATCTCCATCGTCAGGAACGTGCCGATCAACCGGTACGTGACCTCGCTCGACCCCGCCGCCCGCCCGCCCGACTGGGAGCGGCGGGATCCGCGGATGCGCTGGCGCGGCTGGAACCTCACCCGCACGGTCCTGGCCCTGGTGGCGTTCGGCGTGAACGCCTGGGCCGCGACCGCCCTCATCTCAATGTGAAGGGACGACCATGGAACTGCGACTCGCCGGGAAGAAGGCGATCGTCACCGGCGGCACCCGGGGCATCGGACGGGCCATCGTGCTCGGGCTGGCCCGGGCGGGCGCCGACGTCATCACATGTCACCGGCAGGAGGGCGAGGCGGCCGAGCAACTCGCCATGGAGCTGAAGGAACTCGGTGGCGACCACCACGTGATCAGGGCGGACGTCGGCCGGCCGGAGGAGGTCGAGCGACTCGTGGAGGAGTGCCGGTCCCGGTACGGCGCGCTCGACGTCATCGTCAACAACGCGGGCGCGATCAGCCACATCCCGTTCGAGGAGCTGACGGCCGAGGAGTGGCGGCGCGTCGTCGACACCAACCTCACGGGTGCCGCCTTCGTCGTCGGCAAGGCGCTCCCGCTGCTGGGACAGGGCGCTTCCATCGTCAACGTGGGCTCCCGGGTGGCCACCGTGGGAGTGCCGCTGCGCGCCCACTACACCGCGGCCAAGAGCGGCCTCATCGGGCTGACCCGGTCGCTGGCCAAGGAGCTCGGTCCCCAGGGGATCCGCGTCAACGTCGTCGCGCCCGGACCGGTGGACACCGGGATGGACATCCCCGCCCCGGTGCGCGAGCGCTACAGGAACCTGATCGCGCTCGGCCGGCTCGGCGCCTCCGAGGAGATCGCCAACGTGGTGCTCTTCCTGGCCGACGACCTGTCGAGCTTCGTGAGCGGCGAGACGATCCACGTGGACGGGGGAATCTGACATGACCGCCGGGACCTTCCGGGTGATGTTGCGCATGCAGATCAAGCCCGGCATGGACGAAGAGTTCGAACAGACGTGGTACGAGGTCGGCGACGCCGTGACGCAGCACCCGGCCAACCGCGGCCAGTGGCTGTCCAAGAGCGCGGAAGAGGCGGGCGTCTACTACATCGTCAGCGACTGGGTCGACGAGCCGCGCTTCAGGGAGTTCGAACGGAGCGAGCGCCACCTGGAGCACCGTACGAAGCTGCATCCGTACCGGTCGGGCGGCTCGATGACCACCATGAACGTGGTCTACGACATGTCGCGCGAGAGGGTACGGCGGCCATGAGCGGCCGGGTGCGCGTCCTCGTCTTCGTCACGGCGGCCGGCGCCGGGACGCAGGCCGTGGAGGACGCCTATCACCGGATCAGCCGCGGTCTGGCGGGAACGCCCGGACTGCTCGGCAACGAACTCCTCCGCTCCGAGCACGACCGCGACGGGTTCGTGGTGCTGAGCGAGTGGCGTGACCTCGACGCCTTCCGCGCCTGGGAGGAGGGGGAGTCGCACCGCTCGACCACCGCGCCCCTGCGTCCCCTGCAGGACCGCTCGCGGGGCGCGTCGTTCGGCGTCTACACGGTCCAGGCCGAGTACAGCGGCAGGAGCACGGCGTACGCCGAGGGGAGGTGAGGCGCGCATGCGGGAGCTGTTGGGCGCCGTGGCGGTGCTGGGCAGTGGCCTGACCGCGGGAGTGCTCTTCTGCGTCGCGCTCAGCGTCGTGCCGGCGCTGCGTGCCCTGCCTCCCGACCGCTACGTGCAGACCCACGAGCTGCTCGGCCGCAACTACGACCCCACGATGCCGCTGATCGTGCTGACCACGGCGCTGGTGGACGTGCTGCTGGCCATCATGACGCCGGCGGGCGGGCCGCGGTCGCTGTTCGCGGTCGCCGCCGTGCTGACGGTGGGGGTGTCGCTGGTGTCGCACCTGTGCAACGTGCCCATCAACCGGCGCGTCAAGGTGCTCGACCCCGCGGCGATCCCGGCGGACTGGGCGGATCCACGCCCGGTGTGGCGCAGGTGGCACCTGCTTCGGACCGTACTCGCCGTGGTGGCACTGGCCGTCAACGCGGCCGCCGTCGCGGTGGCATGAACCGGATCGCAAACGAACGGAGGAATGATGGACCTGGCGATATCCGGCAAGCGCGTCCTCGTCACGGGCGGGACGCGGGGTCTGGGAAGGGCGAGCGCGCTCGCCCTCGCCCGTGGCGGCGCCAAGGTGGTGGCCTGCCACGGCAGAGCCGGCGCGGCGGCCGACGACCTGGCCCGGGAGCTCAAGGAGCTCGGCGACCACCACCACGTCGTCCGCGCGGACGTCACCAGCGAGGACGACGTGGACGGGCTGGCCGGTGCCTGCGCGGACGCGTACGGCGGACTCGACGTTGTGATCAACAACGTCGGCGTGACCGGCGAGGCGCCCGTGGGCGAGCTGACGGGCGAGGAGTGGGACCGCGTGATGGACGCGAACCTCACCGCCCCGTTCCTGGTCACCCGGGCGACGCTGCCGCTGCTGCCCGAAGGCGGATCCGTGGTCTACGTGGGCGCCTCCGCCGCGCTGCGCGGACGCCCGGCGACCGCCCACTACACGGCCTCCAAGGCCGCGCTGATCGGGCTGACCAGATCCCTGGCCAAAGAGCTGGGCCCCCGCGGCATCCGGCTCAACACCGTAGCCCCTGGTGTGATCGACAAGGGGGAGGGCCTGGGCCCGCCGCCCCCGCTGCGGGAGCGGCTGGCCGGGATGACCGCCCTGGGGCGGCTGGGCACGACCGACGACGTGGTCGGCGCCGTGCTGTTCTTCGCCAGTGACCTGTCCCGGTACGTCACCGGGACCACTCTGAACGTCGATGGAGGAATCTGATGCCGTACGCAGCCATCACGTACGCGGTCAAGCCCGGCCACGAGGACGAGATCGCGGAGATCTTCGCCGCGTTCCAGCGTGTCCCCACGCCGGTGCTGGTCGACGACGAGGGCAAGGAGGCGGGCCGCCTGGTGGGCACGGCGGTGTTCATCAAGGGCGAGGTGATGATCCGGGTCATCCATTACGAGGGCGACCTGGTGCACGTGGCCAGGAACATGGCCAGGCACAAGGGCGTGCACGAGCTGGAGGCGAAACTGGCGCCCTATCTCGCCGAGACCCGTGACACCGGCACGCCCGACGCGTTCGGGCGGTATTTCCGCGACGCGACCATGCGCTGCATCTCGCAGCTGTCCGCCGACACCCTGCCGGCCGGAGCTCGGACGCCATGAGCCTGCCACACGTCGCACTCGTCGGGAGCGGCGCGATGGGTGCGGGCATGGGACACCGGCTGATCGAGGCGGGCCATCCCCTTTCCGTCTACAACCGCACCCCGGCCAAGGCCGCCTCGCTCGTGGAGGCGGGCGCGCGGGCGGCCGCCAGCCCGCGGGCCGCGGCGGACACGCCGATCGTGCTGCTCAGCCTGAGCGACGAGTCGGCCGTCGAGCAGGTGCTGTTCGAGGCCATGCTGCCGGAGCTGAGGAGGGGCACCGTGGTGGTGGACACCACCACCACCTCACCGCTGTACGCCCGCATGGCGGCCACGCGGCTGTCCGCCGCGGGGATCGCCCGGGTCGAGGCGTGCGTCCTGGGCAACCCGGCGATGGCGCGCAGCGGCGGTCTGCGCATCTTCACCGCGGGCGAGCACGACGAGGTGGAGGCCGCCGGCGGGCTGCTCGGAGTGCTCGGGCAGGACATCCGCTACCTGGGCTCGGCGGGCGCGGCCGCCACGATGAAACTGGCCTTCAACCTTCTGCTCGGCGTGCAGACCGTGGGCTTCACCGAGGCGATCTCGTACGGCGTCAGCGCCGGGCTCGACCGTGACCTGCTCATCGACGTCATCGCCAACAGCGGATTCAGCTCGCCGGTTCTGGCCTTCCGCGCCGCGTTCATGCGCGAGCGCTGCTACGAGCCCGCGGCCTTCAAGGCGCGGCTGATGGAGAAGGACCTCCGGCTGGCCGCCAACGACGCCATGGCCAGAGGGATCTGCCTTCCGCTGACGGAGGGCGCGGTCGACCTCATGGCCGACGCGGTCGCCGCCGGCCTAGGCGACCAGGACGCCGCGGTGATCAGTGAGCTGCCCAAGCGCCGGCTCGGAGAGAGCCTGCCACCGAAGAACGGAGCCACACGATGACCACGCAGCCACCGCAGATCACCAGCCCCGCCGAGCTGATCCGGCTGGGCAAGACCGCCTTCTGCACGGCCAAGGTGCTGCTCAGCGCCCTTGAGCTCAGGGTGTTCGCCGTGCTCGACGGGCTGTCGCTCACCGGGCCGCAGCTCGAGGAGCGGCTCGGACTGCATCCCCGGGCCTCCGGGGACTTCTTCGACACCCTGGTGGCCCTCGGGCTGCTGGTGCGGGCGGAGGGGCGCTACTCCAACGCCCCCGCCGCGAAAGAGCACCTCGTGCCGGGTAAGGCGGCCTACGTGGGCGGCTTTCTCGAACGTTCCGACCGGGTTCTGTACCCCGCCTGGGGCGACCTGACCGGGGCGCTGCGCACCGGCAGGCCTCGCGTGACGAACGCCTTCCGCGGGATGCTCGACGACCCCGACCGGCGGATCAGCTACCTCGGCATGATGGACGCGCTGAGCACCATGCTGGCACCGCTGATCGCGCAAGCCTTCGACTGGGGCACCGTGAAGTCCTACGCCGACATCGGCGGTGCCAGGGGCAACCTCGCGGGCCGGGTCGCGCGGGCGCACCCGCACTTGTCCGTGCACGTCTTCGACCTGCCTCCGATGGAGCAGCCGTTCCACGAGCACGTGGAGCGACTCGGAGTGGCCGAGCGCGCCACGTTCCACGCGGGCGACTTCTTCGCCGACCCGCTGCCGGAGGCCGACGTGCTGACCATCGGCCACGTCCTGCACAACTGGGCTCCGGCCGAGCGACGTACGTTGATCAAGAAGGCGTACCAGGCGGTCAATCCCGGTGGCGCGCTGATCGTCTACGACCGGATGCTGGCCGACGAGCCGGTCGACGCCGAGAACCTGGTGATCAGCCTGGACATGCTGCTCACGACGGACGGTGGGTCGGAGTACCTCGCAGGGGAATGCCGCGACTGGCTCGAAGAGGCGGGGTTCGCCGTCGAGCCTGCCCGGCCGCTGGGCGAGCACGACACGCTCATCGTGGCGAGAAAGGGGAGCTGATCCGTGGACGTCGGAGTCGGCCTGCCGACGACGGTGCGCGGAGTGGACGGCGCCACCCTCCTCGAGTGGGCACGTCGCGCGGACGCCCGCGGCCTGTCCTCGCTCGGGGTGCTCGACCGGTTGGTGGCCGGCAACCACGAACCCGTCGTCACGCTCGCGGCCGCCGCCGCCGTGACCCGGCGGATCAGGCTCGCCACGACGATCCTGATCGCCGCGTACAGAGGCGGGGCCGCGGTCCTGGCCAAGCAGCTGGCCACCGTGGACGAACTGTCGGGCGGGCGGCTGGCGGTCGGGGTGGCCGCGGGAGGCCGCGCCGACGACTTCGAGGCCGCGGGGCAGCCGTACCGGCGACGAGGCAGGCGGCTTGACGTCCTGATCACGGAGCTGCGCGAGGCCTGGGCGCCGGGCTCCGGGATCGGCCCGGAGCCCGCCGCCGGCGGGCCGCCCATCTGGGTCGGCGGGCACACGGACGCGGCTCTGCGGCGGGCCGCCCGCCTGGGACAGGGCTGGATCGCCGGCGGCTCGTCGTCGGTCCCGTACGCGGAACTGGCGGCGCGCGCCCGCGCCGCCTGGTCGGCCGAGGGCAGGACGGATCGGCCGCGCATGGTGGCGCTGGCCTACTTCTCGTTCGGCGCGGACGGCGCCGAGCGGGCCGTCGCGCACATGCGCCGCTACTACGAGCAGGCGGGCCCCTACGCCGACCGCGCGGCCGCCCAGACCGTGACGACCGAGAGCGAGCTCCAGCGCACCATCAAGGAGTACGAGTCCGCAGGGTGCGACGAGCTCGTCTTCTTCCCCTGCTCCGGCGA
The DNA here is from genome assembly GCF_004348345.1 of Nonomuraea longispora. GTDB lineage: Bacteria > Actinomycetota > Actinomycetes > Streptosporangiales > Streptosporangiaceae > Nonomuraea > Nonomuraea longispora. The sequence continues at coordinate 33,934 of NZ_SMJZ01000031.1, read as the reverse complement.
CCCGGATCAGGTGGACCTGCTGGCGCGGGCCGCACGGACATGAAGGGGATCATCCTGGCGGGCGGGCGGGGAACCCGCCTGCACCCCATCACCCTCGCGGTGTCCAAGCAGCTGCTGCCGGTGAACGACAAGCCGCTGATCTACTATCCGCTGTCGGCCCTGATGCTGGCGGGCATCCGCGACATTCTCATCATCTCCACGCCGGTGGACCTGCCGCAGATCCAGCGGCTGCTCGGCGACGGCGCGCAGCTGGGGCTGAGCCTGCGGTACGCCAGACAGCAGGAGCCGCGCGGGCTGGCCGACGCGTTCATCGTCGGCGCTGACCACGTCGGTGACGATCCGGTGGCCCTGGTGCTCGGCGACAACGTCTTCCACGGGCACAGGTTCGACGACATCCTGCAGGAGCAGGCCCGGGACATCGACGGTTGCGTGCTCTTCGGCTACCCGGTGACCGATCCCGAGAGGTACGGGGTCGGCGAGACCGACGCGGCGGGCAAGCTGATCTCGATCGAGGAGAAGCCTGCCAGGCCGCGGTCCAACCGCGCGATCGTCGGCCTCTATCTCTATGACAACGAAGTGCTCGACATCGCCAAGAACCTGTCGCCGTCGGCCCGTGGCGAGCTGGAGATCACCGACGTCAACCGCGACTATCTGGAACGCGGCAAGGCCCGGCTGGTGGATCTGGGACGCGGATGCGCGTGGCTGGACGCGGGCACGCCGGCCTCGCTGTTGCAGGCCGCGCAGTACGTCAGCGCGCTGGAGAGCAGACAGGGCGTACGGATCGCCTGCATCGAGGAGGTCGCGCTGCGGATGGGCTTCATCCGGGCCGAGGAGTGCCGCGAACTCGGGGAGAGACTGGCGCCGTCCGACTACGGGCGGTACGTGTGCGCCGTCGCGGAGGAGTTCGCCGCCCATTCGACGGTCCCGCATCCATGACGCACCCTGTACGGACCCGGCTGTCTCGTGGCCACGCCCGGAGCACCGGTGCTCCGGACGTGGCCACGTCGCCCCGCCGGGCGATTGAGGACCCCGCGCCGGTGTTCGGGCGAAAAAATTTTCATGGAAAAAAATTTCAGTGCTCGGTGTTCGGGGGCAGGGTTCGCCTCCACAGCGAATCAGTTGTTCCAGCGCAGATCACGGCGTACGAGCCGGCCCGGGGCGGCGGGAGGGCCTGAGCCGGCGGGCGCCTCGATCGCGGTCGTCTCCCCGGCGTCCAGGCTCGCCTCGGCCGGCGTGCCTCGCTCGGCCAGCTCGTTCTCCAGCTTCTTCTCCGCGTACAGGTGGGCCAGCTCGTTGATGGCGTACACGACGTCGTCCCGTGCGCCGTTGTAGCCGACGATGCGGAGAAAGTGGGCTGAGACCAGCCGGGTGAGGATCGTCTCGCTCGTGTCGATGTCGCAGCCGACCGTTTCGGCGGCGCTCTTGAGGTTGAAGCGCGTGCTGCGTCGCAGGTAGAGCAGCCACAGGGCGCCGCGTTCGCGGGGGTCGAGCTCCTGGTAGTTGAGGTCGAAGCTGTGGTAGATGTCGAAGTCGGTGGAGTTCAGCTCTTTGAGGCGCAACTCCGGATCGGCCAGGCGGGCGGCCAGGGTCCGCAGCGGCAGGGTCGGCGACGCGGTCAGCCGGGCGCCTGCGGCGCGCACCGCCAGCGGCAGCCCCTCGCAGAAGCGCACCACGCTCTGCGCGTCGCCCTTCTCGCGCTCGATGCGCTGCCTGCCCGCGACCGCGCCCAGCAGGCGTACGCCTTCCTCCAGGGTGAGCGGCGCCAGGTCGAGGCGCTTCCTGCAGGGGAACCCGTATAAGCCGGACCTGCTGGTGATGATCGTCGTGCAGTGCTCGCTGCCGGGCAGAAGCGGAGAGATCTGCGCGGCCGAGGCGGCGTTGTCGAGGACGATCAGCACACGATGCGCCGAGCACCAGCTTCTGAACATCTTCGAGCGTTCCTCGGTGCTGCTCGGCAGCTTCTTGGTGTACATGTCGGTCGCTATCAGCCAGTTGTAGAGCACCTGGCCGGGGTCGGCGGGCTCGCCGTCGCTCCCGCGCAGCGTGCAGTAGAACTGGCCGTCGGGGAAATCCCGCTTGATCAGGTGCGCCAGGTGCACCGCGAGGGCCGTCTTGCCGACGCCGGGCATTCCCGCGATCAGCACGGTCGGCGGCGTGGTGGCCGTGGGCTCCGTCATGGTGGCGGCGGCGACCAGGTCGTTGATGCTGGACTGGCGGCCGGTGAAGTCCCAGATGTCCGGTGGCAGCTGGGCCGGCAGGAGCGTCCTCACAGCGTGCCTCGGCCTTTCGATCACGGCCGTGCTCCTGCGGCCCTGGCCGGCCTGCGGCTCCAGCTTGGCGGGGTGTGCGGTGGTCTCCTCCGACAGGAGCGACTGGTGCAGCCGTTGTGTGTCCGCGGACGGCTCGATGCCCACCTCTTCCACCAGGGTCGCCCGCAGCCGCTGGTACACCTCCAGCGCCTCCCAGCGCCGGCCTGAGCGATGCAGGGCGTTCATCAGCTGCGCGTAGAAGGCCTCATGGAGGGGATGCACCGAGATCAGGTGCTTGAGCTCGCCCACGACCTCGCGATGCCGGCCGAGCCGCAGATCGCTCTCGACGCGCAGCTCGAGCGCGCGCAGCCGGCTCTCCTCGAGGGAGGCCACGTAGGCCGACAGCAGGTTGCCCGCGGCCACATCGGCCAGTGCCAGGCCGCGCCACAGCGAGAGGGCCTCGGCCAGGCACTTGGCGGCCATCTCGGTCTCATTCCGCTTCAGCGCCGCCACGCCTTCGGCGAGCAGCCGTTCGAACTGGTTCAGGTCGAGCTGGTCGTGGTCGATGGTCAGCATGTATCCCCACGACTGCGTCTGCAAAATCTCCTCGAACGAGTCGACCTCGTCGTTGGAGAGGATCTTTCGCAGCTTGTAGATGTAGGTCTGCAGAGTGGAGAGCGCGCTGCTGGGTGGATTTTCTCCCCACAGTTCGTCGATGAGCTCGGTGGTCTGTACGATGTTGTTGCGCCGCAGGAGAAGAAAAGTGAGCACCTGCCGGAGTTTTGGGGCCGAAGGAGTCACCTCCCGGCTGCCGTCGAGCACTCTCAGAGTTCCCAGGACACAGAATCTCATCTTGATCCCCAAGCGTGAAGGCAATCGACCTTTCTATGGCAGGCGAGGTCGGTATGCGCGATGCTTGCGCGGTGCATCCGACCTCGCTAGAATCTCCTAACCGTCGTCGGAAAGAGTTACTGCGGCCCACTGGTTCGGTGGGTTCCGTCGGCGTTCACCTGGCAAGAAGTGCAGGTCCAGGAGCGACGCCCGCGTACGCGCCGCCAGGCGGGAGTTTCACCGAAAGGCGGCTCGGCCGCCGCCGGCAGCTCCTCGTCGAATTGTCGCGCGATAGGGTTTCGCCGGCCGATTCGCTCGATTTCCAGCAGGTAACACAAGCGCGAACTGTCCGCGGCATTGAATCAACCCCCGTTGGTGTGCCGTCTGCTGTGACTGGTGACCGGGGAGCGCTTATTCCTTGTTGAGAACGCGCCTTTATTTTCTTGATCGGGACACCGGAGACGATCCTCGAGCATTACCCTTGATTATTACTAGAGAAACGCTCGAAGCCGAGGCCGGAAGTGATCGTGGCAGGCGCCGACTTCCTCCCGGTCCGTCCCCCTGTGATGTCGTGAACGGATGCGTGGCGGCAACGACCGGCTGACCGGTCACATCAGGGCCGGTTCCTCCTCGGCCGTGGGCGCCTTCGCGGGGTCCGGCCGCTTGGCGGCGAAGCTGAGCAGGCAGGCGACGACCACCACTGCGGCGCAGGTCAGGAGCGTGAAGCGCAGGGCGCCGACGAAGGCCTGGTCGAAGACCGACTGGGCGATCTCCCGCATCTGCTGGGCGAGCTGACCGCTCGCGCCGGCGGGCAACCGCACGTCGCCGGCTCCCGCATCGATGCTGCCGCCCGCCGAGGTGACGGCGTCGACGAAGCCCTCCCTGAACTCACCGGGCAGCTGTGCCGCCTGGCGCTCCGCCTCGCCGTGCAGCTCACTGGTCAAGCGGCTCTGCAGCACCGCGCCCATCGCGGCGACGGCGATCAGGAAGCCCAGCTGGCGGACCGCGTTGAAGGCGCCCGAGGCGGCCCCCGCGAACTCCGTCCGCACGTCCTGCATGGCCATCGTGACGGTCGGGGCGAATGCGGCCGCCTGGCTGATGCCCGCCAGGATCAGCGGCCCAAGGAGCGACCACTGGCCGGAGTCGGTCCGCGCCGTGTTGCCGATGAGCGCGAGGCTGACCGGGTAGAGGGCCAGGCCGCAGATGAGCACGTACTTCCCGCCGATCTTGTCGATCAGGAAGCCGACGACGGGGAACGAGAACATCATGGCCAGCGCGGTCGGCGCGAGCGTGAGTCCGGCCTGGAGCGCGCTGAGCCCGAGGACCTGCTGCAGGTAGATCGTGAGGGTCAGCGACAACCCCATCATGCCGAAGGAGACGGCGACGACCACGAAGCTCATCAGTGAGAAGCCGCGGTCCCTGAAGATCCCCAGAGGCATCAGGGGGTCGTTCACGCGCGCCTGCGTCGCCAGGAACACCACGAGGAGCACGAGGCCGGCCGCGAGGACCAGGGGAATGCTGAGGAAGGAGGTGATCGTGCCCCATCCGTAGCGGTCGCCCTCCAGCAGCCCGTACGTGATCGCCCCGAGCGCCGCGCTGGCCAGGACGACCCCGGTGATGTCGAGCCGGAGGCGCTTGTCCGGGCGGACGTCGGGGATGAGGGCGAAGGCCATGGCGATGGTGACCAGCCCGAGCGGCACGTTGACGTAGAAGACCCAGCGCCAGTTGCCCTCGGCGACGAGCAGCCCGCCGAGCGTCGGGCCGGCCAGACCGGCCACGCCCGCCGTGACGCCCCAGATGGCGCTGGGCAGGCCGCGCTTCTCGGGTGGGAAGACCCCGGTCAGGATGGTGAGGGTCTGCGGTGTGATCAACGCGGCGCCGATGCCCTGCAGGGCCCGGGCCGCGATGAGCTGCCAGGGCTCCATGGCGGCTCCGCAGAGCGCGGAGGCGACCGTGAAAAGGACCATGCCGGCGATGAAGACCTTGCGGGGTCCGACGATGTCGCCCAGGCGGCCGGCCGTGATCACGAGTACGGCGACCACGAGGATGTAGGCGCTCATCACCCACAGCACTTCGCTGATCGTCGCGTCCAGATCTTCGAGGATGTCGGGGATCGCGATGTTGACGATCGTGGTGTCCAGGATGGTCATGAAGAACCCGATGCAGAGCGTCACCATGACGATCCATGGGTTCCCGCGGCGCTGGCTCATCCTCACACCTCCTTGGAGGGATTGGTCCCGGTGCGTCCTGTCGAGGTCGTCACCTCGCGACAGGCTGTACTCCCAGGAAGATAGATGTATACTTTGACAATTAATAAGTCTAATCCATGGATATTTTAAATGTCAAAGGATGTGTGGAAGTCGCTTGTCGACGAGGTCCAGGTCGCCGTCATGCAGTTGCAGAACGTCTCGGACGCGGTGGACGAGGCAGCGGCGGCGCGTTTAGGTGTCAACCGGACAGACATGCGTTGCATGGGCTGTGTCTTCGCGCTCGGCCCGATGACGGCCGGCGAGTTGGCCGGCGCGGCCCGCCTGTCCCCCAGCGCGGCCACCATTGCGATCGACCGGCTGGAGCGGGCCGGCTACGCCCGGCGGGTCCGCGACGTCAACGACCGGCGCCGGGTGACCGTCGTGCCGACCCCGCAGGCCGAGTACGTCGCGCAGGCTGTGTGGGGGCAGCTGAGCGAGGAGGACGAGGCCGGGCTCGCCGGGCACACCGTGGAAGAACTCGTCCTCATCCGTGACTTCCTGCGGGCCACGGTCAGCCGGCACGCGCGCCAGGCCGACCGCATCAGGCAGGGCGAGACCCTCGTGGAGGGCAACGGTGTGTCGCCGGTACGTGGCGCCGAGACCCCACAGCCGTGACCCGTAACCGTGACCCGTAAGCGTGACCCGCAGGCGTGACCGGGATGAGGCGGCCGAGCGGTTCCGGCCCGGTGCCCGGGGGTGCGGCGGGCCGCCGAACTCGCGCGGCGGCCCGTGGTCAGACGGTGACGCTCATCCGCTCGGCCAGCGACGGGAGCAGGCGCAGCGCGTTGTCGCGCTCGATCGCGCGGTGCAACTGCGGCCCGATCACCGGGTCGCCGGCCAGCCCGTCCGTCACGTATCGGGTGGCTTCGGCCGTCCGCATGCTGTAGTCGGTCCCGTAGAGGATGCGCGAGTGGTCGGCGGCCGCGAGCAGTGTCGGCGTCGCGTACGGCGAGGTGGGCATGGCGGTGTCGTAGTAGAAGCGCCGCACGTAGGAGCGCAGGGTCGCGGGGTCCACGCCTTCCTCGTCATGCGAGCGGGAGTCGATCCGCGCCGCCATGTACGGCAGGAAGCCGCCTCCGTGCGACAGGATGACCGACAGGTTCCTGTGCCGCTCCAGGGTGCCCCCGATCATCAGGCTCAGCGCCGCCCTGGTCGTGTCGAGCAGGAAGTCGCCCATGAAGTCGGGAATTCCCGGCGGTGTGCCTCCTGGCAGGAACTGCGGGTGCACGAAGAGCACCGCGCGCCGCCGGTCGAGTTCGGCGAAGAGCGGCTCGAACGACGGGTCGCCGAGATAGGTGCCGTTCACGTGCGTCAACAGGAGCACGCCCTCGGCTCCGAGGGTGCCGAGGGCGTAGTCGGCCTCGGCCAGCGCGGCGTCGACGTCGGTCAGCGGCAGATAGGCGAAGAAGCCGAACCGCTGCGGCTGCTCCCTGACGAGGTCGGCGAGCGACTCGTTGATGACCCTGGCGCCGGTCGCGACCTGGGCGGTGTCCTTGAAGACCTCGAACGGCGCGGGGGAGGAGGTCACCGCGGCTGCGATGTCGTTCTCCTCCATGACCTGCTCGGTGGCGGCCTGGCTCCAGCGCGCCCAGGTCGGCCACTTCGACTGGTCGGGCGGCAGGATGCCGGCCTGCACAGCCCACCGCTGCATCTTCGGTGGTACGGCGTGATTGTGGGTGTCGATGCGCCATGGGCCGGTCACGCTGCCTGCCTTTCCGTGTGCGTTCACTGACGGGTCATGAGGAATCCGGCGAAGTACGATGACGGCGGGGGCGAGGGCAGCCGCTCGATCTTGAAGACGTCGCCGAAGAGGTCGTCCTCCTCGCCCGGCACCAGCTTCGGGTTGAGCCGCAGCAGGATGCCCTTGAGGGTGAACGGCAGATCGCCGTCGTGGTGCACGCACCACAGGAAGTACAGGCTGCCGGGGCCCGACAGCCGCTTGACTGTGGCGGCCATCGCCTCCCGGGCCCGTCCCTGCAGGTCGTCGAGCGTTCCCAGGTCGAGCACCAGGTCGAAGGCCCCCTCCACGCCGGGGATGTGCGCAGCGGTCAGGTCGCCCTCGACGAACCGGCAACGGTCGGCGACTCCCTCCTTGGCCGCGGCCGCCCTGGCCTCGTTCAGCGCCATGGAGGAGAAGTCCACTCCCACGACCCGGAAACCGTGCTTGGCGAGGAAGATGGCGGCCTCGCCGCGCCCGCAGCCGAGGTCCACGACCCGTGGATGCGTCTCGGGGGATATCCGGCCCGACGTCACCAGGTCCCGCAGTTCGAGTCCCAGGCGCCCGGCCCAGCGGGCCATCCCGGTCTTGTACTGGAAGCTGTACGACCATGACTTAGGCATGACGTCCCTTTACCGCGATCGCATTTTCGGAATGCCGGACGGCTGGGTCCGCTGTCCGGCGCCGTTTCTGGGAACGGTGCACGGCGTTATCCTGGTGACTTCCGCTAGAAACGGAATCTCTTCTCACTGGTGCCGCGCTCGACTATCGGCAGAGCCGCGTACGGGGATTGCCCGCGCCCATCGACGCTGGCATATTCACTGTTGTCGGATGACGATCAGGTGAGAAAGGCGCGAAATGCAAATCGACCCACTCGGAATCGACGGTGCTTTCCTGATCAAGCCGGAGATTTTCCCGGACGCCAGGGGTGAGTTTCTGGAGGTTTTCAGCGAGCCGGCCTTTCGCGAGGCCGTCGGTCACCCGCTGAGGGTGGCGCAGGTGAACTGCTCGCGATCGCGGCGCGGCACGATCAGGGGCATCCACGCCTTCTCGCTGCCGCCCGGGCAGTCCCGCTACATCACTTGCCCTCATGGCGAGATCCTGGACATCGTCGTCGACATCCGGGTCGGCTCGCCCACGTTCGGCGAGTGGGAGGCGGTCCGGCTGGGCGACGGCAACAGGCACGGGTTGTACCTCGCGGAGGGGCAGGCCCATGCCTTCGCGCCGCTGACTGAGGAGGCCACCGTGGTCTACCTGGTTTCCAGCACGTACGCGCCCCACAAGGAGATCCTGGTCGACCCGCTCGACCCCGAGCTGGCGCTGCCGTGGCCGCCGGAGAGCGAGCGGCTCCTGTCCACCAAGGACCGCGGCGCTCCCAGCCTGCGTGAGGCGAGGGAACGCGGTGTGCTGCCTCGCTACGCCGACTGCCGCGCACGCCATGAGGAGCTGTGCGGGGAAGCCGACGCGCTCGCGGGGAGGCACGCGTGATCCCCTTGATGCGGGTGGAGATGTCGCAGGAGGCGGGCGCCGCGGTGTCCCGGGTGCTCGCCGGCGGGATGATCGGCCAGGGGCCGGTGGTCGACGAGTTCGAGCAGGCGCTGCGCGAGCGCATCGGCAACCCGTACGTCGCCACGGTCAACAGCGGCACCTCGGGCCTGCACCTCGCCCTGCGGCTGGTGACCGACCCTACGGGAACCGGCACGGGCGCGGACGGAGGCGAGGTCCTCACCACGCCGCTGACCATGGTCGCGGCCAACTGGGCGATCCTCGCCAACGGCCTGCGTCCCAAGTGGGTCGACGTGGATCCCATGACGCTCAACGTGGACCTCGACGACCTGGCCAGAAAGATCACCCCGGCCACCAGGGCGATCGTCATCGTGCACTTCGCCGGCTATCCGGTCGACCTCGCCCGCCTCAGCGACATCCTGGACGAGGCGGAGGCCGCGTACGGTTTCCGCCCGCCGGTGATCGAGGACTGCGCGCATGCGTGGGGCGCCACCTACCGCGGCACGCCGCTGGGCAACCACGGCAACGTGGCGGTCTACAGCTTCCAGTCGGTCAAGCACTTCACCACCGGCGACGGAGGGCTGATGGTGCTGCCCGACGCGCAGCTCGCCGAGCGGGCCAGGCGGCTCAGGTGGTTCGGCATCGACCGTTCGGCGCCCGGACGCGGCCTGGTCCGCGCCGACATCCCGGAGTGGGGCTACAAGTTCCACATGAACGACATCAACGCGGCCATCGGTCTGGCGAACCTGGCGGAGACCGACGAGGTGATCCGCCGCTACCGCGACAACGCCGCCTTCTACGACCGCGAGCTGGCCACGGCCGACGGGGTGCGGGTCACCGAGCGCGCGGCCGACAGGCAGTCCTCCTTCTGGGTCTACCCGCTGCTGGTGCGGGGCAAGGACGCGTTCATCAAGCACATGACCGAGGCCGGCGTCATGGTGAGCCAGGTGCACGAGCGCAACGACCGTCACACGGCGCTGCGCCGGTACGCGTCCCTGCTGCCAGGGCTCGACCGGGCCGTCGAGCAGCTGGTGTGCCTGCCGGTCGGGAGATGGGTGTCCGACGAGGACCGCCGGCACATCGTGGACACGATCAAGGCCGGATGGTGATCAGTCGGCGGGCCCGTGCAGCCACCAGGGATTCTGCCGGGCCCACTCGATCGTCCTGGCGATGCCCTCCCGCAGCGGGACGGCGCACTGCCAGCCGAGCATCGCGCGCGCCTTGGCCGTGTCGGGGACCCGGCGCTCGATGTCCTGGTAGGCGGCCCCGAAAGCGGCCCCGGTGTCCAGGTGGTCGTTGCGGCCGGTGAACCCCGCCGCCTCCCCTACCAGCTCGATCACCTCGCGAATGGTGGTCTCCTTGTGGGAACCGAGGTTGAAGCACTCGCCCACCGCGGCCGGGCTCGACGCGGCCCGGACGGTGCCCTCGATCGCGTCGTCGACGTAGGTGAAGCAGCGGGTCTGGTCGCCGCCGTCGTACATCTCCGGCGCCCGGCCGGTGAGGACGTGCTGGATGCTCCGGCTCACCACGTACGCCGGCCTCTGGCGCGGGCCGTACACGTTGAAGTAGCGCACCACCGTGGCGCGGAGCCCCTGCTCGCGGACGAGGGCGAACGTCATGTGCTCGGCCAGCGCCTTGCTCGTGGAGTAGGTCCACCGATCGGCCGACGTGACGCCCAGCACGCGGTCGGACTCCTCGGACCACGGAACCTGGGGGTTCTTGCCGTAGATCTCGCTGGTGCTGGCCACCACCACCCTGACGCCGGCCTCCAGCGCCCTGCGCAGGACGTTGCGGGTGCCGAGCACGTTGACGTCGATGACGTCGAGCGGCTGCCGGAGGTAGCGGTCGACCCCGACGACGGCCGACAGGTGGTACACCAGGTCGACGTCGGAGGTGATCACGTTCGCCAGCGACGACTCGTGGGTGATGTCGTCCTTGACGTAGCGGACGCTGCTCAGGTTGTGCAGCGGCGTGTCGGGCGGTGGCGACGACGTGTCATAGGCGATCACCTCGTGCCCCTCCACGGCCAGCCGTTCGACGAGATGGCTGCCGATGAACCCGCATCCTCCGGTGACCACGATCCTGGACATGCCCTCACCGTCCGATTCCGCGGTAGGTGAAGCCCAGCCGCCGCACGTGCTCGATGGTTTCCTGCGGGTAGTAGGCCCGCCCGTCGAAGATCAGGCATGGCGTCGAGACCCGTTCGCGCAAGGCGGCGAAGTCGAGCTGCTGGAACGGCTCGTGGCCGGCGAGCACGGCCAGGCAGTGGGCGCCGGCCACGGCCTCCTCCAGGGACGCCGACGGCTCGACGCCCGTCAGCGCGCGGAGCTCCTCCGCATCGGCGAGCGGGTCGTGGAGCGACACCGTGACGCCGGCGGCGAGCAGGCCGTCGACGACCGGTTTGACCGGCGTGCTGCGCAGATCGCCGGTGTTGTTCTTGAACGCGGCGCCGAGCACCGCGACCTTCGCGCCGTCCGGGTGCCGTCCCGCCCGTGCCAGCTCGGCGCAGATCGTCTCGTGGGTGTAGCCGGGCATCGCGTCGTTGACCGCGCGCACCGTCTCGACGGTTCTGAGGCGTACCCCGTGCTCGCGGGCCGCGTTCCAGGTGATCCACGGATCCTTGGTCAGGCAGTAGCCGCCCACCCCGACGCTGGGCAGCAGGATGTTGACGTGACCGCCGCCTTTGGGCAGCGAGTTGGCGCCCCCGATCACCTCCAGGACGTCGACATGGAAGGCGTCGCACAGCCGGGCCAGATCGTTGGCCAGGGCGATGTTGTGATCGATCCACCAGTTGTCGGCCAGCTTGACGATCTCGGCCACCTCCGGGGAGGTGTACTCCCACGCCGGTACGTCAAGTGCCCGCTTCCAGAACTCGGTGGCCGAGTGCGTGCTCTCCGGGTCGCAGCCGCCCACGATGATGGGCAGCGCCCGCAACTCGGACAGGGCGTTGCCCTCCGACAGCCGTTCCGGGCAGAAGACCAGGCCGAAATCGTCGCCCTGGACCAGCCCGCCGGTCTCCAGCCGCGGCCGGACGAGACCGCGGGTGGTGCCAGGGGCGACGGTGCTCTTCAGCACCACCAGGTGGCCGCGGCGCAGCCGGGGCGCCAGCTCGGCGCAGACCTCCTCCAGCTGCCGCGTGACGAGTGAGCGGTCCTCGCCGATCGGGGTGCCGACCGCGATGACGATGACGTCGGCGCCCTCGATCGCGTCGTAGCCGGTGCTGAAGGCGAGCCGTGAGGTGCCGCGCAGCCGCGTGAGGGCCTCGGCCAGCCCGGGCTCGGAGATGTGGCACCGCCCCTCTTCCAGCTGGGCGATCAGCCGCGCATCACGGTCGATGCCCGTCACGTGCAGGCCCTGTTCGGCCAGCGTCACGCCGAGGCAGCAGCCGACGTAGCCGAAACCCACGATCGCCACTCTCGGCTCGCGCGAGTCGGGAAGAAAACGCATAGGGAACTCCCTGCGGTTCGATGTACGGGGCCCGTCGCCGCGGCATGTCGTCGTGCGGACGCATGACGTGCGATCCCACCGAAGTTCCGACGGACACAGGCCGGAGTGTCGAAGGTCGCACTCCACGGTCGCTCGAGGACCCGTGGAGCGACGGCCGCCGCCGGACGCCGCCCCTACAGCCGTTGACCAGTGGTCGTTGAGAGGCCCGGATCAAGCTGCTGGGCGTGGGAGTGCATACGGAGACCTCCGAGGCGGCACAGTGGATCAGTTGTCCCGAGTGCCGCGAACTCGTCTATGTCAAGCGACACCAGCGCGATCTGGGCGTCTGCCCGGGCTGCGGGGCGCATTCCCGGCTGCACGCGTCGGAACGGATGGCGCACCTGCTGGACGACCGTTCGATCGTGCCCTTCGAGTCCCCCTCGACCGTCGATGACCCGATCGGGTTCACCGACTCCCTGCCGTATCCCGACCGGCTCAGGCAGGCCCGCGAGCGTACCGGCGCGGGTGAGGCGGTCACCTGCGTCACCGCCTCGGTGATGAACCACCCGGTGATCGCCGCTGTCATGGACTTCCGGTTTCTCGGCGGCAGCCTCGGTGCGGGCGTCGGTGAACGCATCGTCCGGGCCTGCGAGACGGCGCTGCGCACGCGCACGCCGCTGCTCCTGGTCACCGCCTCCGGCGGCGCTCGTATGCAGGAGGGCACCTACGCCCTGATGCAGATGGCGAAGACGGCACAGGCGCTGGCCGAGCTGGACGAAGCGGGGATCCTGACCATCTCGCTCGTCACCAACCCGACCTACGGCGGCGTGGCGGCGTCCTTCGCGACCTTGACCGACGTCATTCTGGCCGAGTCGGGGGCGCGCATCGGCTTCGCCGGGCCCCGGGTGATCCAGCAGACGATCCGTCAGGAGTTGCCGGAGGGCTTCCAGAGCGCCGAGTTCATGCAGGCGCGGGGCTTCCTCGACGCCGTCGTGCCGCGGTCGGCCCTTCGGCCCGTGCTCGGGGCGCTGCTCGGTATGGTGCGCCAGGACGCGCCGCACGCCCGCGGGCCCAGGACCGCGCGGCTGGTCCGTGACCCCGGCGAGTTGCCGGAGCACGAGCCCTGGCACGTGGTGCGCCTGGCCAGGCATGAAGGCCGCCCCACCACGCTCGACTACGTCTACCACCTGCTCGACGACTTCCAGGAGTTGAAGGGCGACCGGCTCTCCGGCGACTGTCCCGCGATCATAGGCGGCCTCGGCCGCCTCGACGGCCGGCCGATCGTCCTGGTCGGGCACCAGAAGGGCCACGACACCGCCCAGCGGGTCAGCCGCAACTTCGGCATGGCCCTGCCCGAGGGCTACCGCAAGGCGGCCCGGCTGATGCGGCTGGCGGAGAAGTTGGGCCTGCCGGTCGTCACGCTGGTGGACACGCCGGGGGCGCATCCCGGCGTCGAGGCGGAGGAGCGCGGCCAGGCGTGGGCGATCGCGGAGAACCTGCGGCTGATGTCGGGGCTCAAGGTGCCCGTCGTGTCCGTGATCACGGGCGAGGGCGGCAGTGGCGGCGCGCTGGCGCTGGCGGTCGCGGACCGGGTGCTCGCGTTCTCCAACGCGGTGTATTCGGTGATCAGCCCCGAGGGCTGCGCGGCGATCCTGTGGAAGGACCGGGGCGAGGCGCCCCGCGCCGCGGCGGCACTGCGGCTCGACGCCCGCGACCTGCTCCGGCAGGGCATCGTCGACGCGGTCCTGCCGGAGCCCGCGGGCGGGGCGCACGAGGACCCGGTGGCCGCGGCCGAGACCCTGCGCGCCGCCCTGGGCGCGATGTTGTCCGAGCTGACCCCGTTGCCCCCCCGCGAACTGGTGGAACGCCGCAGGCGCCGCTTCCGCCGCTACGGCATCGAGGACGCGAGGAACACATGACCGACGAGCACACCAGCATCGGCGAGCTGTGCAGGCACGCCGGCGAAATCCTCAACACGGCCCCCGGCCCGCTGAAACGTGTACGCGTGCAGGCGGGCGACATGAGCGTCGAACTCGAATGGCCCGGTACGGTCGCGGTCCAGGCCGGTGACCCCGGCGCACCCCAGGCCGACGGCGCGGCGGCGGGGACCGCGCCGGCCGACGCGCGCGACTCGCCCGACGCCATCGTGATCGAGGCGCCCCTGGTCGGCACGTTCTACCGCGCGATCTCCCCGGAGAGCAGCGCGTTCGTCGAGGTCGGAGACACGGTCGAGGCCGGACAGCAGGTGGCGATCATCGAGGCGATGAAGCTGATGAACGCGGTCCACGCCGACAGGCCAGGCCGTGTGGTCGAGGTGCTCGTGAAGAACGGCGACCCGGTGGAGTACGGCGAGTCCCTGTTCGTGCTCGAACCCCACGACCCGGACAGCGGCCACTGAACGAGAGGAACGCATGTTCTCGACGGTTCTCATCGCCAACCGCGGCGAGATCGCGCTGCGCATCGCCCGTACCTGCCGTGAGCTCGGCATCCGCACCGTCGCCGCGTGCTCCGACAGCGACCGGGACTCCATGGTGGCCCGCTTCGCCGACGAGACGGTCTGCATCGGGCCGTCGGAGGCGCGGCGCAGCTACCTCAACCCGGCCGCGCTCGTCACGGCGGCCCTGCAGGCAGGGGCCGACGCGGTGCATCCCGGCTACGGCTTCCTGTCCGAGGACCCGGACTTCGCCGAGATCTGCCAGGACGCGGGGCTGATCTTCATCGGCCCAGCCCCTTCCGTGCTGGCCAGGCTCGGCGACAAGGCGGAGGCGCGCAACATCGCCAGGGCGGCCGGGCTGCCGGTGCTGCCGGGCAGCTCCAAGCCGCTGGCGACGCTGGCGCAGGCACGCTCGCTCGCCGCCGAGATCGGCTATCCCGTGATCCTCAAGGCCGTCGCGGGCGGCGGGGGACGGGGCATGCGCGTCGTACGGGATCCCCGCGACATGGCCCGCGAGTACGCCCAGGCCAGGGCCGGCGCCCAGACGGCGTTCGGCGACTCCCGGGTGTACCTGGAGAAATACCTGGACAACGCCCGGCACATCGAGGTGCAGATCCTCGGCGACGGCCACGGCAACGTGATCCACCTCGGCGAGCGCGACTGCTCCGTGCAGCGCCGGAGGCAGAAGCTGGTCGAGGAGACCCCGGCGCCCGGGTTGTCGCGCGAGCTGGCCGACCGCATCTGCGCCGCCACCGTACGGGCCGCCCAGGCCGTGGGATACGCCGGCGCGGGGACGTACGAGTTCCTCGTCGACGACGAGGACGGGTTCCACGCGATGGAGGTCAACTGCCGCATCCAGGTGGAGCACCCGGTGACGGAGATGGTGACCGGCATCGACCTCGTGCGCGAGCAGTTGCAGGTGGCCGCCGGATACGGGCTGGCCCATCGGCAGGAGGACATCGTCCCCCGGGGGGTGGCCATCGAGTGCCGGGTCAACGCGGAGGACCCGCGCCGGGGCTTCCTGCCCACGCCGGGAACCGTGCGGCGGTTCGTGACCCCGGCGGGGCCGTTCGTCCGGGTGGACACCCATGGGGAGCCTGGCATGCGGGTGACGCCGGACTACGACCCGCTGCTCGCCAAGGTCGCCGTCTGGGCTCCCGACCGGCGCCAGGCCATCGCCCGGGCGGAGCGCGCGCTGGAGGAGTTCCACGTCGAGGGACCGGGAATGTGCACGACCCGCGATTTCCTCCGCGAGGTGCTCGGCCATCCGGTGTACCGGGCGGCCAAGCACACCACGGCGCTGATCGACGAGATGGGAGTGATCCAGCCGGGCGACGTCGCATTCGACCGTCGCGCCAACCCGGCTCCAGTTATTCGCGAGCGGTCCGTCGTTTATTGATGGGACTGTTCGGGATTTAGTAGATCGCGATGGGAGATCTACATGCAAGCCGATGGCCGGATCGTCGTCAACATTCTTCAGCAAGGCGTCTGGGACATGCCGTACGAGTCCATGCCGCTGGCCGCTGGATATCTTAAGTCCACGGCTTTGTCCGAGCCCCGGATAGCGGCTGGGGCAGATATCAGAATCTGCAACTACCGAGGCGCGGTGACGCTGCCCGTCATGGCCGCCGACCTGTTCAGGGGAGAGATGCCGGATATTCTCGCCTGCTCGGTCCTGGGCTGGAACTACCGGGCCTTCGGCACGCTCGCGGAGACCTTCAGACAGCTGAACCCCGACGGCTGGATCATCTTCGGCGGGACGCACGTGGCCAACCAGGCCGACCGCGTCTTCGGCATGTTCCCGGACGTCGACGTCATCGTCAACGGCGAGGGCGAGCTCGTCTTCCGCGACCTGCTCGGCGCCTGCCTGGACGGCCGCTCGCGGCACGACCTCCACGCGATCTCCGGAATCTCCTTTCGCGACGTGTCCGGCGCCACGGTGACGACGGCGGAACGGGAACGGATCAGTGACCTCGACATCATCCCGTCGCCGATCCTCACCGGGGCCATCGAACTGACCGGCGACGACGGCGGATTCCGCTACGACGTGGCGCTGATGGAGACCAACCGCGGCTGCCCGTACAAGTGTTCGTTCTGTTACTGGGGCGGCGCGACCGGGCAACGCGTGCGGGCGTTCTCCAGGCACCGGCTGCGGGAGGAGCTGGAGCTCCTCGCCAAGCTCAACGTGCACACGATCGCGTTGTGCGACGCCAACTTCGGCCTGCTGCCCATCGACGAGGAGTTCGTCGACGACCTGATCGAGATCCGCGGGCGGTACGGCTATCCGAAGGCTCTGGAGAGCTCGTGGGCGAAGAACAAGTCCAAGGTCTTCTACTCCATCGTGCGGAAGATGAAGCAGGCCGGGCTGCGCAGCTCCTTCACCCTCGCCCTGCAGACGCTGAGTGACACCGCCCTGGGCGAGATGAACCGGAAGAACATGAAGGTCAACGCGTGGGAGGACCTCGTCGCCTGGTTGAGCGAAGAGGGCCTCGAATGCTACGCCGAGCTGCTGTGGGGAGCGCCGGGCGAGACGATCGACTCCTTCTTCGAGGGCTACGACCGCCTGGCCCGCAAGGTCTCGCGCATCGCCGTCTATCCGCTCCTGATGTTGCCCAACACCGAGTACTCGGAGAAGAAGGCGCAATACGGCATCGTCTCCGTCCGCGGTGACACGGACGACTTCGAGTACGTGCTCAGCCACAACACGATGACGTTCGAAGAGAACGAGCGCATGCAGCGCTTCCTGTACTGGGCGCGGATCATGGCGGAGTACATGGTGCTGCGCAACATCTGGGTTCCGGCGTTGAGGCTGGCCGGCCTGACCCAGTCCCAGATCCTGCGTGACTTCGAGTCGTGGGTGGAGAAGAGCGACGACCCGCGGGCGGCGCCGCTGCTGACGGCGCAGGCCCTGGCCGCCGCCGACCAGCAGGCGTACGGTCCCGCCCTCGGTTACCTCTACGGCAGCGAGGACGCCCGCGACCTGCTGGGACGGTGGTGGGCCGAGTCGATGAGCCCGACGCTGCCCGGCGGAACCGCCGCCCTGCTCGACGAGATCTTCAGGTACGACCTGCTCACCCTGCCGGTCTACCACAAGGAGGGCGAGCGCCGTACGGCTCCGCCGCCGCCCCTGGTCGAGGTGGAGGGCGAGCGCTACCACCTGCGCAGAGGGGTCGAACTGGGCTTCCCGGTGCCGCAGATCGTGGCCGAGTTGCGCGCGGGCCGTGACCCGGATCTGTCACCGCTTCCGACGCGGGTGGATCTCTACTACAAGACGGGGTTCGAGAGCTTCGCCGAGACGACGAACCACGAGGAGATCGTCTACTTCATGGGCACGACCCTGGACCAGGTGACGGCTGCCAAGACCGCGACCATGGCCGCCGAGGACGCCGGACCGGACCTCCTCCCCACCGAGCCGAACCGGCTCCTGCCCATCCTGCGGGAGCACGGCGGCTGCTCGTGAGCCGCTGAACAGGGGTCGTCAGACCCGCTTCAAGATCATGAGGAGCATGCTCCTCGATTGCCGCCTGGAGCGCGACATGAGTGGAAGATCAGCTTTTGGCTACCCGCGATGGTTCACCACCATCTTCCTCACCGACATCTGGGAGCGTTTCAGCTTCTACGGGATGATGGCCATCCTCACGTTGTACGCCGCCTCCGGCAGGGACGAGGGCGGGCTCGGACTGTCCATGGGCGAGGCCTCGGCGTTGTTCGGCGCCTACATCGGCCTGGTCTTCGTGCTCTCCCTGCCCGGCGGATGGCTCGGCGACCGGGTCTTCGGCGCCTGGCGGGCGGTGTTGTGGGGCGGCGTGCTCATCGCGCTCGGTCACTACAGCATGGCCGTCCCGGGAGACGTCGGCTCCTACGCGGGCCTGGTGCTGATCGCGCTGGGCACCGGCCTGCTGAAGCCCAACATGTTCGCGCTGATCAGCGGGTTCTTCGGTACCGGTCAGCGGGCCAAGCGCGAGGCCTCCTTCTCCATCCTCTACGTCAGCATCCAGATCAGCGCGCTGATCGCGCCCCTGGTGGTCGGTTTCCTCGGGGAGACACTCGGCTGGCACTGGGGTTTCGCCGCCGCGGGCGTCGGGATGACGTTCGGTGTCGCGCAGTTCGCGATGGGCTCGCGCCACTTCGGCGAGGTCGGTCAGCACGCGCCGCATCCGGCCGGCGAGGAGGAGCGCGCGAAGATGTTGCGCCGTGGGGTCACGGCCGTCGTCGTGCTCGCCGCCCTGATCACGGTGGACGTGGTCGCCGGCACCTTCGCCCCCATGCACCTCATCGGCCTCTTCGGGCTGGTCGCGCTGACCGTGCCGTTCCTCTACTTCCGGCTTCTCTCGCGCAACCCGGAGCTGGACGGCGGCGGCCGGCAGCGTCTCCGCGCGTTCTTCTGGTTGCTGCTGTCGTTCTCGCTGTTCTGGATGCTGGCGGGACAGGCGGGATCGATGCTCAACCTCTTCGCCAAGCACTCCACCGAGCGCGAGCTGTTGGGCTTCGTTCTCCCAGGCAGCTGGTTCCAGTCCGCGATCCCGTTCTTCATCCTGGTTTCCGCGCCGGTGTTCGCCTGGTTGTGGGTGCGTTTCGACGCCAAGATCAGTTCGGCCATGAAGTTCGGAGCGGCCCTGATCCTGGCCGGCACCGGCTTCGTCATCATGTGCGGCGCCGCCGCGTCGGCCGAAGGCGGGAACACCGTGTCGCCCCTCTGGCTGTTGTCGGTGTTCTTCCTGATCGCCTGCGGCGAGGTCATCATCGGCCCGGTGGGGATCGCCGCCGCCGCCGAGGTCACCTCCTCGACGTTCATCGGGCGCACGATCGGTCTCGTCTGGCTCTTCAGCGCCCTGGGCGCGGGGCTGAGCAGCCAGATCGTCCACATCGCCGAGGTGGTTCCCGACGAGTACTACTACCTGGGCGTCGGCGCGCTCGCCATCTGCGTCGGTTTCCTGGTGGCCGGCTTCGGACGCCGTCTGCGCTTCACCGCGGAGGGCGAGGCGAAGCAACCGGTCGCCGACAGGGCCGGATCGGCGTGAGCACGCCGATCCGCAGGACCGCACTGGTGACGGGGGCCGGCCGCGGCATCGGAAAGGCGGTCTGCGAGGCGCTCGCCGGGCTCGGGCACCGGGTGATCGCAGCCGGGCGGGACGAGCGCGGCGTCCAGCGCGTCGCAGCCGCGTGCGGCGACGGCGCGCTGGCGGTGGAGCTCGACATCACCGACGGCGCGAGCGTGCGCCGCTGCTTCGAGCAGGTCAAGGCGGTGGACATCCTGGTCAACAACGCCGGCGTGCTGCTCGACGGCGGCACCTCGCCGGCGTCGGTGCCGCTCGAGCTGGTGGAGCGGCATCTCCAGGTCAACACGCTGGGCGCCTGGCGGATGAGCCAGGCGTTCCTGCCCGGCATGCTGGCGCGGGGCTGGGGCCGGATCGTCATGGTGTCGAGCGGCGCGGGCGCGTTCAGCAACGGCCTGTTCGCGGGCGCCCCCGCCTACGCGGTGTCGAAGGTCGCGCTCAACGCCGTCACGGTGCTGCTCGCCGCGGAGGCCCGGGACCGTGGCGTCCTGGTGAACGCCGTCAACCCCGGCAGGGTGCGCACCCGGATGTATCCGGACGCGGAGCAGACGCCGCAGGACGCCGCCACGGACGTCGTCTGGGCGGCGACCCTCCCCGACGACGGGCCCACGGGGGTCTTCCTCCGGAGCCGGCGGAAGATCCCCTGGTGACATCGGGAACATGAAAGGGCGGGCGGCCGCGTGTGCCGCCCGCCCTGTGACCTGCGGACTCAGCCCACCACTTCGCCCTCCGCGAGGAACAGCACGCTGTCGGTGGGTGTCACACCGCGAAAGCGCATCCCGGCCCGCTCGAACACGGCCCTGTAGCCGCTCTCCGTGCGTTCCCGCCCGCCCATGACCAGCAGCATGTGCAGGTCCATGCTCGGCGCGAACGGATGTTGCGGGGGATCGGTCAGCATCGGGTCGGCGATGACGACCCGTGCGCCCGCCGCCGCGGCCGCCGCGCAGTTGCGCAGCGCCCTGGCGACCTTCTCGTCGTCGTACATGTGCAGGGTCAGCTTGAACAGATACAGGTCGGCCGCGTGCTCCACCTTCTCGAAGAAGTCGCCGGACGCCAGCCGGCAGCGGCTGGCCAGCTCACCGGTCCTGAGGTCGTCCATGACCACGCGCAGCGTGCGCTCGTCCTCGTACAGCAGCCCTTCGACGTGCGGGTGGCGCTGGAGCAACAGCCGGAGCAGGGCGCCCTTCCCGCCTCCCATGTCGGCGAACGTGCGCACTCCCGTGAGGTCGAGGGCGTCCACGATGCTCGGCAGCATCTGGTCCGACCAGGCGGTCACCCCGTTGTAGATCATGTCCTGGGCGTCCGGGTCGGCATCGAGATAGGCGAAGAAGTCGGTGCCGTACTCCTTGTCGAAGGCGCGCTCCCCGGTCCGGATCGCCTCCGGGAGCCTGCCCCACATCGTCCAGCCCCAGTCGCCGCCGGTCATCAGCCTGTCGTGCAGCCGCTCCGGGTGGTCCGTACGCATGGCGCGCGACATCTCGGTGTGAACGTACGTGGTGGGGTCCACCTGACGGAAGATGCCGAACGCGGCCAGCGCGCGCAACATCCGGGTCAGGGCGTCCTCGTCGGCGCCGAGTCTTGCCGCGATGTCGCTCACGGACCGGGGTCCGTCGCCGACCGCGTCCGCGATCCGGAGGCGGGCCGCGGCCAGCACGATGGCTGCGACGGACATGCCGTTGGACAGTCGGAAGACCGCCTCCGCGGGAGAGACGGGCTGCTGGGTTGATTCGATCACGGGCTGGCACCTTCCTATCGACGTGACGGGCTTCGGGACGTTCAGCCCCGGACGAAGGCTTCGAGCTCCTTGACGGTCTCGGTGGGGGAGGGCTGCCGCCTGATCTCCTCGCGCAGCCTGCCTGCGGCCTCGCGGTAGGAGGGCACGGTGACCAGCTCGGCGGCGCGCTCGGCGATCGTGTCGAGCCCGGCCTCCGGGGCCACCGCGATGCCGGCCCCGGCGGCGATGAGCGGTCGCGACTCCATGAGTTCGTCTGGCATCTGCGGCAGCACGAGTTGCGGCACGCCGTAGCTCAGCGCCGTCAGCATCGTGCTGATGCCGCTCTGGTGCAGCATCGCGTCGCACGACGGCATCAGCAGGTGCAGCGGCAGCGACTCCACCACCCGCGCGTTGCCCGGCAGTTCGCCCTCCGGCAGGTTCCTGCGGTCGGCGGCGGACAGGGTCACGACGACCTCGACGTCGAACTCGGACAGCGCCTTGACCAGCTCGGGCACCAGGAACCCGCGACCGCGGTCCGAGGCGCACAGGCCCCAGCTGACCCCCACCCGGCGCCGGGGCGACGGCTCGAGCAGCCAGTCCGGCATCGCCCCCGAGCCGTTGTACGGTACGAACCGCGTTCTGATCCGGTTCACCTGCGACGGCAGCTGCATGGCCGGCGGGCAGTTGTCAATCGTGGCCAGGCCGAGGATGTCCACGTCGCCGACGCCGAGCCGGTCCGCGAGCGGACGCAGCACGGGCGGCACGATGTTACGCGCCATGTAGATGACGTCCACCCCCAGCACATGGCGGACCGCGGGAATCCCCATGGCCGCGCCGACCAGGGGCGCGACGAAGCTGGTCGGCTCGTACACGATCACGTCGGGCCGCAACGCCCGGGTCTGCCGCAGCACGTCGCCGGCGAGTTCCCCGGCGAGCTCGGCGAACATCGGGAAAGCCCGCCGGGAGACGGCGCGCCAGCTGCCGTCCCACTCCTCCTGGGACACGCCCTCAGGGGCGATGTCCGGCCAGTCGGGCGGATCGGCCAGCACCCGCTTCATCAGCTCGTCCTGGTCGACGTCCCGGCTGGTCGGAACGGCGGTCGCCCCTGAACGCACGATCGTCTCTGCGAAGGACGGCTCGCAGCTCACGTACACCTCGTGGCCGGTGGCGCGCATCGCCCAGACGAGCGGGACGAGATGGTAGTAGTGCGAACCCCAGTTCGTGGTGACGAACAAGACACGCATGGGCCACCTTCCCTCGACGACGACTGCGTGATCGCGCTCACCATCTCAGGGCCTGTTAGAGGATGGCTGGAGGCGAGGGCCGGCACCTCCAGCGCTTCTCGGCCCGCCCTCAAGCGGCTCCCACCACGATGGGGATCACGGTGATCCGTCGTTGATGGGGAGACGATCCATGCAGTCCTCGCCGCTGAGGTTTCCGTTCGCCTGGCCGCGCGCCGCCGAGCCGCCCGTGGAGCTGGCCACGCTGCGCGAGGAGCCGGTCGTCCGGGTGACCCTGCCGAGCGGTGACGAGGCGTTCCTGGTGACGCGGTACGAGGACATCCGCCGGGTGCTCTCCGACCCCCGCGTGAGCCGTAACCGGGACCGTCCGGGGGCTCCGCGCATGACCGAGCAGAAGACGAAGGTGTTCCAGAACCCGCGGATCGATCGCGATCCGCCCGAGCACACCCGCATGCGGCGGCTGATGGCCAAGGCGTTCACCGCCACCCGTGTGGAGGCCCTGCGCCCGCACGTGCGGCAGGTCGCCGAGGAACTGGTCACGGACCTGCTCAAGCAGAGCCCGCCGGTCGACCTGCACGAGGCGTTCGCCGTGCCGCTCACCCTGCAGGTCATCTGCGGCCTGCTCGGCGTCCCGCCGCAGGACCAGGCACGTTTCCGCGGTTCGCTGGGCGGGGCCTGGCAGTACATGGGCGAACTGATCGAGGGCAAGCGCCGCGACCCCGGCGACGACCTGATCAGCGCTCTCATCGGGGTGCGCGACGAGGACGACGGCAGGCTGAGCGCCCATGAGCTGCACGTCTGGTGCGTGATCCTGCTGCTGGCGGGGTTCGAGACCACGGCGACGCAGCTCGGCAGCGGCACCGTCCTGCTGCTCACCCATCCGGACCAGCTCGAACGCCTGCGTGAGGACCCGGGGCTGATCCCCGACGCGGTCGAGGAGCTGTTGCGCTGCCAGATCGCCGGCCACTCGCTGTCGATGCTCCGCTACGTGACCGACGACATCGAGGTCGGCGGCGTGACGATCCCCCGGGGCTCCGGACTGATCCCGATCCTGGAGTCCGCCAACCTCGACGAGTCGGTCTTCCCGGACCCGATGCGGCTGGACATCACCAGGAAGAACAACCAGCACCTCGTCTTCAGCGCCGGGCCCCACTTCTGCATGGGGGCGGCGCTGGCCCGGCTGGAGCTGCAGGTGGCGCTGGAAGCCCTGATCCGCGAGGTGCCGACCCTGCGCCTGGCCGTGCCGCCGAGCGCGCTGCGCCACCATGACAGCCCGCTGGACCTGGGCCTGCGCGAGCTCCCCGTCGCGTGGTGAACGACTCAAGAGAGGCAGGCAGCCGTGAGCGCCAATCCCATCCCGTACCCGTTCAGCCGCCCTGGACCGCTCGCCGTCCCCAAGGAGCTGGGCACGATCCGGCAGGCGCCCGTACAGCGGGTGATCCTCCCCAGCGGCGACGAAGCTTACCTGGTCACGCGGTACGACGACGTGAAGAGCGTGCTGACGGACCCGAGGGTCAGCCGTAACCTCAACCGGCCGGACGCCCCGAGGGTGTCCAAGAACAACATGATGTTCCAGGACTCGAAGATGGATCCTGATCCACCGGAGCACACCCGTGTGCGGCGGCTGGTGATGAAGGCGTTCACGGCGACGCGGGTGGAGCGGTTACGGCCGCGGGTCCAGGAGATCACGGACGAGCTGGTCGAGGCGATGGCGGCCAAGTCCCCGCCCGTGAACGTGTCGGAGGAGCTGGCGTTCCCGCTGAGCATCCGCGTCATCTGCGACCTGCTGGGCGTCCCGCCGGAGGAGCAGGGCCGCTTCCGCCGGTGGACGGACCACTTCCTGTCCACCGGCAAGTACACCAGGGAGGAGATCCGCGGCGCGCTGGGCGAGCTGAACGCGTACA
Source organism: Nonomuraea longispora (assembly GCF_004348345.1). Lineage (GTDB taxonomy): Bacteria > Actinomycetota > Actinomycetes > Streptosporangiales > Streptosporangiaceae > Nonomuraea > Nonomuraea longispora. The sequence continues at coordinate 9,606 of NZ_SMJZ01000031.1, read as the reverse complement.
TGAGCACGCTGATCGAGGAGAAGCGCGAACGGCCGGCCGACGACCTCGTCAGCGCGTTGATCCAGGTTCACGACGAGGACGACACCCGGCTGAGCGAGTACGAGCTGCACTGGTGGTGCCGGTTGCTCCTGCTCGTCGGTTACGAGACCACCGCCAGCCAGCTCGGACTGACCGTGGCCAAGCTGCTTGCCGAGCCCGGCCAGGTGCAGGCGCTGCGCGCCGACGAGTCGCTGCTGCCGGGCGCCGTGGAGGAGCTGCTGCGCTGGAAGCTCATGAGCGGCTCGTTGTCCATGCTGCGCTACGTGACCGAGGACATCGAGGTAGGGGGCGTGACGATCCCCAAGGGGTCCGGCGTCATCCCGGCTGTGGAGTCGGCGAACTGGGACGGGAAGGTGTTCCACCGGCCCGACGACCTCGACATCGCCCGCGCGGACAACCCCCATCTCACCTTCAGCGTCGGACCGCACTTCTGCGTAGGCGCCGCGCTGGCTCGGGTGGAGCTGGAGACCGCGCTGGGAACACTGCTGCGCAGGTTTGCGACCCTGCGCCTCGCGATCCCGCCTGAGGAACTGCGGCGCACGGAGGGGACCCTCATCGAGAGCCTGGTCGAGATCCCGATCACCTGGTGAGCGACATGCACGTCACCGTTGATCCGGAGAAATGCTGCAGCAGCGGGCTGTGCGCGCTGACCGTGCCCGAGGTGTTCGGGCTGGACGAGGAGGAGTGCGTCGTCATGGTGCTCCTTCCCGAGCCGCCGGCCGCGCTGCACGAGCGGGTGCGGGGGGCCGCCCGGCGCTGCCCCACGGGCACGATCGAGGTGCGGGGCTGAGGACCGTCACGCCCAGGTGGAGGAGTCGCGCACGCGCTCGGCGTTGCGCCGTTGCTGCGCCACCTGGCCCTTGAGGAACTCGGTGAGCAGGACGAGCTGCTCGTCAGTGTAGGCGGCGAACTGGGCCTCGGCCTCCTTGACCGCCTGCCCCCATGAGTCGCGGGCCAGCGCGCGGGCCTTTTCCGTGGGACGGATGAGCACCCGCCGCCGGTCGGCCTGGTCGCGGACGCGCTCGGCGAAGCCGGCCTTCTCCAGCCGGTCGACGGCGACCGTCAGGGCGCCGGGGGTGAGGCCCGCGAGCTCCGCCAGCTCGCCGGAGGCCATCGGACCTCGCGTGATCAGATAGGCCACGCACCGGGAGTCGGTGCGGTTGAGGCCGAGCCGCTCCGAGACGGCCGCGTCGGCCATCTCGGAGGCGTTCTGCAGGTCCGTCAGAGCCAGCATGAGCTCGTCGACGAGGTGCTGGCGCATGGACAGAGCTTAGCGGAACTCGGGCTCATGCTCAGCAACCCATTCGCGGAAGGTGAGCGGCCGGCGGCCGGTGACGTTCTGGACCGTGGTGGTCACCGTCGGTGGCTTGCCCACGGTCTCGGCGAGCCGGCCGAGCAGGGCGTCCACGATCTCCGGCGGCGCGTAGGCCACCATCTTCTCGCGTACGGCGGCGGCGGGGATCTCCTCGAACGCCAGCGGCCGCCCCAGCGCCGCGGAGATGTGGCCGACCTGGTCGCGATGGGTCATCGCCTCGGGGCCGGTGAGCACCAGTCTGGCGCCGTGGAGGTGGCCGTCGACCAGGGCGCGCACCGCCACGGCGGCGACGTCGCGCTCGTGGATCGGCGCCGACCAGGCGTCACCGTACGGCGCGCGGACCACGTCGCCTTCCTGGATCTGGGAGGCCCACTGCAGGGCGTTGCCCGCGAACTCGTTCGGCCGCAGGAACGTGCAGAACAGCCCGGACCGCTCGAGCGCGTCCTCGAACGCGGCGTGCCGGGCCGCGATGGCGCCGGGCTGCTCGTCGGTGTCGTCCAGCACTTCGCTGGTCGAGAGCAGGACGACCGTGGTGACGCCGGCGTCCGCCAGCACCTGCGCCGTCCTGTGCGGGCGGTCGCCCATGGCGACCAGGTAGACCGTCCTGACGCCGTCGAGCGGGAGCGCCTCGGGGGTCGCGAGGTCGCCCGCGACGACCTCGACCGATGGGGGGAGCTTGGCGCCGTCGGGGTTCCTGCTGATCGCGCGGACGAACTGGCCTTCCTCGAGAAGCCCGTCGACGACGTGGCGGCCGACACTGCCGGTGGCTCCAGTGACGAGGATCATGGTTGTCTCCTTGTTTGACTGAGAGTCGTGCGGTGAGTCAGCAACAGGCGCAGCAGTGCCCCCCCGGATGGGGTCGGTGCGGGTGCCGCTGGAAAGCCTGCGCTGCAACGCCGGATTGCCTTGACAATCAAAAACTCTAATCAATGTAAGGTTTGATTGTCAAAGCAATTCGCTGGACTACCGCTCGAGCATCGGTGGCGTGGCCGGTCAGCGGTCGTCGTGGTCCGGGTCGAAGGCGGTGGGTTCGGCGGGGAGCGTGTAGCGCTCACCGATGAGGTCGGCCACCCGCTGCCTGCTCCCCGCGGCCTCCGGCGCCTCCGCCCGCTCCAGCTCCGCCACCTCGTCGGCCAGGCCGGCGTCCCCGAGGCAGTCGCGGATCCACTGCGAGTAGTCGCCCCTGCGCAGGTGATGCAGCCAGGTGTCGTCGTCCACGCCCTCGGCCAGCTCGACGAAGGTGTGCAGGTTGCGCGCCCGCAGCCGCAGCCGCTCGCCCGGCCCGGTGAAGTAGAAGCTCTTGTCCTTGGCCATGGTGCCCGCCGCGTACTTGCGGCGGTGGCGGGTGCGGTCGACGGTGGCGGGAGTGAGGGTCAGGTGCCGGGCCGTCTCATCCCCGCGCTGCCACAGCGCGAGGTCGCCCCCGTCGACCGGCTCCAACGAGGGAGTCTCCTCGCCGAGGGCCTCGGCGAACGCGGCGAGCGTGCGTTCGGGCTCCTTGCCCACCGCGATCGTGGCCGTCACCAGGCGCAGCGCCTCGGCGCTGACCGCCTCGGGGTGCACGGTGATCAACAGCAGCGACCCGAGGTCGGCGGCCTCGCCCAGCGGCACGCGCCGCGCCTCGGCGGGCAGCAGGTGGTGCGCCTCGTCGATCACCACCCAGTGCGGGTGGCCGAGCTTGGCGCGTACGCCGGTCAGCCGGGGCAGCAGCTCGGCGAAGTACGCGGGGCGGTCGCGCAGTTGCAGGCCGATCAGGTTGACCACGACGCTCTGCCGCGGCTGCTCCAGCACGTGCGCGACCTCCTCGACGCCGGGCACCCGGTCGGGGTCGCCGAGCACGGTGACGCCGGGATAGTCGGCGTAGTCGCCCTCCGGGTCCACGATCACGCACTGGTAGCCCTCGCCCACGAGCCGCTCCAGCAGAGCCGTCGTCACCGTGGACTTGCCGCTGCCCGAGGGGCCGGCCACCAGCAGCCCGGAGCCGTACGGCCGCAGGCGCACCTCCTCGCCGTCGCGATGGCCGAGCAGGACGTGCCGGCGCGGCACCTCCACCGCGTCCAGGTCGCCCGAGAGCATCATCGCGGCCAGTTCGGCCACCCCGTCGCCGGCCTCGCCCGCCAGGCGCAGGTCGCACGAGTCCCTGAGCGCGGGCAGCGCGTTGGCGACGGCGGCGCCGCACTCGGCGGCTGTCAGGAACGCGTGGTCGTTCTCCCCGTCGCCGACCGCGACCGTGCCGCGCGGCGACAACGACAGGCGGTCGAGGGCGGCGGCCAGGCCGCTCGCCTTGTTCACGCCGGGCGGCAGCACCATGACGGCGCCCTTGTTGTAGATCACCTGCAGCTCCAGCCCGAGCTCGCGGATGGCCGCCAGCACGCGTACGTCGTTCGGCTCGCGCGTGGCGACCACCACCTGTCCCACACCCAGCGGGCTGACCCCTTCGCTGCGCAGCCGTTCGGTCAGCGCGGCGGGCGGAGATGGGGCCAGGGCGTCGCAGGTGCGCTGCCCCGGGTCGTACAGCAGGCCGCCGTTCTCGGCGACGATCGCATTGAACAGGCCGGGGTGCGGGAACACGGAGAGCAGGTCGTCGAGCTCGCGTCCGGTGACCAGCACGAGTTTGACGCCGGTGCGCGAGAGCCGCTCCAGCGCCTCGATCGTCGTCTCGGCCACGTGGCCGCCGCGGGCCAGGGTCTCGTCATAGTCACAAGCCAGCACGTTGTGGCGCATGGGCATCTCCTACCCGCCGATCGCCGGACATCCAGCAAAGTCGTAAAGACGCCTGGAAGAACCGTTAAGTGCACGATCCGCTACAGAGGGTAAGAAACCCGGCGAACTGCCGTCTCATTCGTACGGAGATCATCATGTTCCGATGTGTTGCCGCCGCGTTCGCCATGACCGCCGCGGCCCTGCTGCTCGCGGCCGTGCCCGCCATCGCCGGCGACGACCAGGGGAACCTGGTCTGCGGGAAGGACATCAGCGGCGCGATCGACGTGTACATTCCCGACCAGTCACCGAGCACCCACAGGTTCTGCGCCGACAAGGACGACCCGAACCGGGTCAACGAGTTCGTCTGGGAGTCCTGAGCACCGGCGCGGCCCGGCGTCAGTGTTGCGACAGCAGGTGGGCCAGCTCCTGCTCCACCTCCTGGTTGGCCACGAAGAGCAGCTCGTCGCCCGCCTCCAGCGGGTCGTCCGCCGTGGGGACCAGCACCCGGCCCTCGCGCAGGATCGCCACCAGCGCGGCGTCGACGGGCCACGGCACCGAGCCGGCCCGCTGGCCCACGACAGGGGCGTCGTCGGCGAGGGTGAGCTCGACGAGGTTGGCCTGCCCCTGACGGAACGTCATGAGGCGCACCAGGTCACCGACGCTCACCGCCTCCTCCACCAGCGCGCTCAGCAGGCGCGGGGTCGAGACGGCCACGTCGACGCCCCACGACTCGTTGAACAGCCACTCGTTGTTGGGGTGGTTGATGCGGGCGACCACGCGCGGCACGCCGTATTCGGTCTTGGCCAGCAGCGACACCACCAGGTTGACCTTGTCGTCGCCGGTGGAGGCCACCACGACGTGGCAGTTGTTGAGCCCTGCCTCGTCGAGGGAGGCGATCTCGCAGGCGTCGGCGAGCAGCCACTCCGCGCGGGGCACACTGTCGATCTTGATGGCCGCGGGGTCGACGTCGATGAGCAGCACGTCGTGGCCGTTCTCCAGAAGCTCGGCCGCGATGGAGCGGCCCACGGCGCCCGCTCCGGCGATGGCGACGCGCATCAGTCGTCCTCCTCCGGTGCCGCGGCGAGCACCTTGTTGATCCGGTCCATGTCGCCCTCGGCGGCGATGACGTGCAGCACGTCGCCTTCCTGCACCACCGTGTCGGGCCCGATGGTCACGGCCTCCCCCATGCGGTTGATGAAGGCGGCGCGCGTCCGCGCCCGCTGCTCCAGCTCGACGACGCGCGTGCCGATCCAGGCCGGGTTCACGGACACCTCGGTCAGGACGACGGTGCCGGTGGGGTCGCGCCAGAGCGGCTCGGCGCCCTCGGGGAGGATGCGGCGCATGATCTGGTCGGCGGTCCAGCGCACGGTCGCCACCGTCGGGATGCCCAGCCGCTGGTAGACCTCGGCCCTGCGGGGGTCGTAGATGCGGGCCACCACGTTGTCGACCCCGAACGTCTCCCGCGCCACACGGGCGGAGATGATGTTGGAGTTGTCGCCGCTGGAGACCGCCACGAACGCGGTGGCGGACTCGACGCCTGCCTCGGTCAGCACGCCGCGGTCGAAGCCCACGCCCGTCACCCGCCGCCCCCGGAACCCGGCCCGCAGCCGCCGGAACGCCTGCGGGTCGCGGTCGATGATGGCGACGGAATGCCCGCCGTCTTCGAGGATGTGCGCGAGGGTCGAACCCACCCGGCCACATCCCATGATCACAATATGCATTTCCCCCCGCATGTTCGCGGTCGGCAGGTTGCTCGACACCAGTATGGACCGACGGGGGCTGCCGCGTTCGGTCCCCCCGGCACAGGACTAGCATCTCGTTATGTGGCGAAGGTGACGGATCTCGTCAAACGCATGCTCGTGGGGCGTGCCTTGCGTAGCGGGCAGCTCCACGAGCAGCTCCTGCGAAAACGCATCGCCCTGCCCATCTTCGCCAGCGACGCGCTCTCGTCCGTGGCGTACGCGCCGCAGGAGATCTTCGTCATCCTCTCGCTGGCGGGCGCCTCCTTCTACGCCTACAGCCCGTGGGTGGCGCTCGCCGTCGTGGTCGTGATGCTCACCGTGGTGGCGTCGTACCGGCAGAACGTGCACGCCTACCCCAGCGGCGGCGGCGACTACGAGATCGCGACCACCAACCTCGGCCGCAACGCCGGGCTCACCGTGGCCAGCGCTCTCATGGTCGACTATGTGCTGACCGTCGCCGTGTCCGTCGCCAACGGCGTCGACTACGTCGGCGCCACCATTCCGTTCGTGGGCCAGCACAAAACCGCCGTCGCCATCGCCATCGTCGTCCTGCTGACCGTGGTCAACCTGCGCGGCATCCGCGAGTCGGGCGCCGCGTTCGCCCTCCCCACCTACGCGTTCATGGTCGCCGTGCTGGGGCTGATCGCCTGGGGCGGGTTCCGGCTGCTGATCCTCGATGAGCGGATCCAGGCGCCCAGCGCCCACTTCACCATCGAGCCCGAGCAGACCGACCTCACGGCCTTCGCCGCGGCGTTCCTGATCCTGCGCGCGTTCTCCTCCGGCTGCGCCGCCCTGACGGGAGTCGAGGCCATCAGCAACGGCGTGCCCGCGTTCAGGAAGCCCAAGAGCAAGAACGCCGCCACCACGCTGCTGATGATGGGCGTGGTGGCGATCAGCATGTTCAGCGGCATCGTCGCCCTCAGTCTGGCGTCCGGGGTGAAGGTGGCCGAGCCGTCGGTGGTCGCCGAGGACCTGCTCAGGCCGGACGGTACCCCCGTCGGCCCCGGCTACTACCAGCAGCCGATCATCTCCCAGGTGGCCGACGCGGTGTTCGGGGGCGGGTCGATGCCGTTCGTCGTCGTCTCGGCGGTGACCGCGCTGATCCTCTTCCTGGCCGCCAACACGGCCTTCAACGGCTTCCCCGTGCTCGGCGCGATCCTGGCGCAGGACCGGTTCCTGCCGCGCCAACTGCACACCCGCGGCGACCGGCTGTCCTTCTCCAACGGCATCGTCATCCTGGCGCTCGGCGCGTGCCTGCTGCTCTGGGGGTTCGACGCCGACGTCAGCCGCCTGCTGAACCTCTACATCGTCGGCGTCTTCGTGTCGTTCACCCTGAGCCAGACCGGCATGGTCATCCACTGGACCCGCCACCTCAGGACCGAGACCGAGCCCAGGATCCGGCACCAGATGCACCGCTCCAGGGCGATCAACTCCTTCGGCGCGATCATGACGGGGCTGGTGCTCATCGTCGTGCTGCTGACGAAGTTCCTGGTCGGGGCGTGGATCGTGGTGATCGTCATGCCGGTCCTGTTCCTCATGATGAAGGGCATCAGGCGCCACTACGACAACGTGGCGGCCGAACTGGAGATCGCGGAGGACGACGAGCCGGCCATACTGCCCGCGCGCAACCACGCGATCGTCCTCGTCTCCAAGATCCACAAGCCGACCATGCGGGCCCTCGCGTACGCCCGAGTCACCCGGCCGTCCACACTGGAGGCCGTCACCGTGGGCGTCGAGGGAGACGACGCTCGCAAACTGCGGGAGGAATGGGAGCGCCTCGGCATCCCCGTGCCGCTCAAGATGCTCGACTCGCCCTATCGCGAGATCACCCAGCCCGTCCTCGACTACGTCAAGACGCTGCGCAGGCGCTCGCCGCGCGACGTGGTGACCGTGTTCATCCCCGAGTACGTGGTCGGCCACTGGTGGGAGCACCTGCTGCACAACCAGAGCGCGCTCCGGCTGAAGGCGCGGCTGCTGTTCAAGCCGGGAGTCATGGTGACCAGCGTGCCCTGGCAGATGCACTCCTCCGAGCGGCTCAAGGGCAGGCCCGAGCCGTCCGCGCCCGGATCGGTGCGGCGCCCCGCGCAGCAGAGCGACGACGAGGGGCGGGTCAGCTCGAGCTGATCAGCTCGAGCTGATCAGCTCGAGCTGATCAGCTCGCGCAGCCGGCCGGTGTCGTCCGCGCTCCAGCCGGGTGGCGCGGCCACCGCCGCCCACCCGTCCACGATGTCGGAGTTGTAGCGGTGCCCGTGCCCGGGAGGCACCGACAACGCGGCCGTCATGTCGACCAGCACCTGCCAGAACGTCACCAGAGGAAACCAGTTCATCTGCGGGTTCATGCCTGGGGCGCGCGGCTCCTCCAGCCAGGCCGGCCTGCGGTAGATCAGCTCCGGCGTCCACCACACCACCGGGTCGGAGGCGTTCTGCAGGTAGACCACGCGCGGGTGCAGCCACGGGCCGGGCGGGCGGCTCAGGTCGGAGGGGCGCTGGGCGAACCGGGCCGTCCTGCCGCCTTCGTAGACCGGCCGCCACACGGGACTGCCTGGCTCGCGGCCCTCTGTGAGCCGCCGCCAGATCGGGTCGGCGTTGGGCGGGCCGACGAACAGCGCGCCGTCCGTCCTGGCCACCATGTCGTCGAGGTCGCTGAACGCCCGCTCCAGCTCGTACGTGCCGAGGCTCTCGCCGGACAGCACCAGCCGGGGACGGTCGCCGGGCGGTACCTCGGCCAGCCGGGCGTGCACCGCCTCGAACAGCGCCCTGCCCGCGGCCGCCGCCTTGCCCCTGTCGAGCAGGAACGACACCCAGCTCGGCAGGTAGGAGTACTGCACCGCGACCATGGCGGAGCGACCGTTGTACATGTACTCGAGCGAGTCGGCGATGTGCTCGTCCACCCAGCCGGTGCCGGTGGTGCCGAGCACGGCGATGATCTGCCGCTCGAACGCGCCGGTCCGCTCCAGCTCCCGCACGGCCAGCTCCGCCTGCGCCTCCGGCGTGGCCGCCGCGTCGAGGCCGACGTACACCCGGATGGGCTCGGCGGCGGGACGGCCGGAGAAGGCGGTCAGCAGGGCGGGGGTGACCGCGCTGCCGGCGAAACTGCGGCCCTCCCTGCCCAGCGACTCCCAGCTCACGAGCGAAGCGGGGCCGCCCGACAACTGGCGGGAGACGGGCGGGCGCACGCCCGGGTTGGTGCCCTTGTTGGCCACCGACGAGACGTCGCTCACCCGGGCGACGAACCCGTTGAACAGCACGTCGTTCGCCAGCACCGCCACCAGGAGACCGATGACGATCACCCCGATGGCGTGCCCCGCGTACGACGGCACGAACCGGTCCAGCCAGCCGATCAGCTTGCGGCCGCCGAGGCGTACCAGCCTGGCCAGGACCAGGAGCACGGTGAACAGGCTGAGGGCCACGGCGAGGATGACCGGCGGGAACCAGGTGATGTGCGTGTCCATGCCCATGAGCGCCCGCAGGTCGCGCTGCCAGTCGTAGCTGTACCAGAGCGTGATCGTCCCCACCGCGGCGCAGCCGGCGACCAGGAGCCGCCAGGCGATCGACCGCGCCCGCCCGGACGGCCGGTAGCCGATCACCGCGCGGCCCAGCGCGCCCAGCGCCGCGCCGGCGCCGTAGCCGATGATCCCGGTGACGGCGCCCATGACCCCTTGGTAGAGCCATGTGCGGGGCAGCAGCGACGGCGTCAGAGAGGCGCAGGCGAACAGCACGGCCAGCAGCGTCGCCCCGAACCCGAGCCGCCGTCGCACCACCCGCCCCTCTTTCACGATCACCTAGGGTAACGGCCCGCCCGTGACC
>NZ_SMJZ01000319.1 GCF_004348345.1 Nonomuraea longispora | reverse complement strand
CGGCCGCACCCCGCCCGGGCCACACCACCAGAGGCGTGCACACCCGATCTCGTGAAAGGACCGCCCGAAGGCGTCCCCGCGTCCGGCACCAGAGCGATCGCCTCACCCGCCCAGACGCCCTCACCCGGCGCCGCATGCGCTCCCGGTGCCACGACCGTCGCTCCTCCCGGTGCCCCGGTCACCGCTCCTTCTCCTTGGGGGGCAGCACCGCATCGCGCGGGTCACGCTTGGGCGCCTCCACCACCACACCGACCACATCGACAGCCGTCAGATCCGCGTACGGCCTGGCGTAGGCGATGCGCGTCAGCTCTCCCGGCGTCGACTCCACCCTTTCGATCACCCCCACGGGCACCCCGGCCACATAGGGCCTCCCGTGTTGCGATCCGAAGCTCACGATGCGCCCGCCCCTGGTCAGCGCCGCGGTCGAGTCGAGCAGCCGGAACTGCACGAGCCGCCCGTGCTCCCCGACTCCGTGCACGACGCCGATCTCCTTGGCCCCTTCCAGCCGCGCCCCCACGGCTGAGGCGGGATCGCTGATCAGCACCACCGTCGAGCTGTGCGCCGACGCGCGGATGACTCGCCCGATCAGCCCCTCGCCGTTGATCACGGTCATCTCGGTGTGCACGCCATCACGGGTGCCCGCGTCGATCTGCACCGCGTCCTCGAAGCCAGGCGCGCCCCGCCGGGCGACGACGTTCGCCGGCACCACCTTGTATCCGCCCGTACCGGCCAGGCCGAGCAGGTCCTTGAGCTCCTCGGCCCGGTCGGAGTCGAGTTTGCCGGCCAGCATCCCGGCCCGCAGCTTGGCGTTCTCCGCCTTGAGCGCGTCGATGCGTTCCTGAGCGGCGGGCGCTGCGACCAGCGCCTGCACGAACCCGCCGATGGGGCGGACGACCCCGCCGCCGAGTTGCTCCGCCGTGCCGAACACGTAGGCCCCGGCCGCGCGCAGCGGGTGCAGCGGCGAGTTGTCGCCCGTGCGGTGGTCGACGGTCAGGATGACCAGCGCCGCCGCCAGCAGCACTCCCAGGATCAGTCGGGCACGGTTCGAATCTCTCATCAGTGTCGCGACTCCGGAACCAGGACCTGCTGAAGCGCTTCGAACTCCTCCGCGCACTTGCCCGAGCCGATGGCGACCGAGTCGAGCGCGTTGTCGACGAGGTGCACAGGCATGCCCGTCTCCGCCTTGACCCGCTCGTCCAGCCCTCTGAGGAGGGCGCCCCCGCCGGTGAGCGCGATGCCGCGGTCCATGATGTCGCCGGACAACTCGGGCGGGCACTTGTCGAGCGTGGTCTTGACCGCGTCGACGATCGCGTTGACCGGCTCCTCGGTGGCCTTCCTGATCTCTTCGCTGGACACGATGATCGTCTTTGGCAACCCGCTGACCAGGTCGCGGCCGCGGATCTCCGCGTGTGACTCCTCGCCGTCGGGGCAGGCCGAGCCGATCGCCATCTTGATCTCCTCAGCCGTGCGCTCGCCGAGCATCAGCGAGTATTCCTTCTTCGCGAACGTGATCACCGCCTGGTCGAGCTCGTCGCCGCCGATCCGGATCGACTGGCTGGTGACCACGCCGCCCATCGAGATGATGGCCACCTCGGTGGTGCCCCCGCCGACGTCGACCACCATGTTCCCGGTCGGCTCGTGCACCGGCAGCCCCGCGCCGATGGCGGCGGCCATGGGCTCCTCGATGATGTAGACCTTCCTGGCGCCCGCCTGGTATCCCGCCTCCTTCACCGCGCGCTGCTCGACACTGGTGATGCCGCTGGGCACGGCGATGATGATGCGCGGCTTGGCGAGGTGGCGGCGTCGATGCACTCTTTGGATGAAATATCGCAACATCCGCTCAGTGACATCGAAGTCGGCGATCACACCGTCCTTGAGCGGACGGACGGCGACGATGTTGCCAGGCGTGCGGCCGATCATCCGCTTGGCCTCGATGCCGACCGCCACGATCTTCCCGGTGGCGGTGTTGATCGCTACGACTGACGGCTCGTTTAGCACGATGCCCCGGCCGCGCACGTAAACCAACGTGTTTGCGGTGCCCAGGTCGACCGCCATGTCGCGGCCGAGAAACGCGAGCTTGCTGCCCATGGGGAACGGAGCCCTCCGTAACGTCCAATGCGAATGACTACGGATCGAATTCGAATCGTAACGTGACGTACCCACCGATGGACGCAATCAGCCCCCGCGCCCCACAAAAATCTCCAGCCCCTAGCTCAACCGCAATTTTGCCCGGATTGCACCACAACATCCGACAGGCCGCGGGAACGTCTCAACACCCAACCACGAGCAAAGATACAAGAACCCTCCGACAAAACCCTGCCCGTGCCACAGTAAAGGAATGGGCCGAAACACCACGTGCCCGCGCAACGAAAAACTGCGCGGGCACGACGGGAAAGGCTGAACCGATCAGAAGCGGTCCGGGAAGAAGATCTTGATCTCCCTGGCGGCCGACTCGGGCGAGTCAGAGCCGTGCACGACGTTCTCGCCGATCTCGAGGGCATGGTCGCCACGGATCGTGCCGGGGGCCGACTTGACCGGGTCGGTGGCGCCGGCCAGCGCGCGGAAGGCCTCGATCGCGCGCGGGCCCTCGAGCACCATGGCGACGAGCGGCCCCGAGGTGATGAACTCGACGAGTTCGCCGAAGAACGGCCGCTCGGAGTGCTCGGCGTAGTGAGCCTTCGCGGTGTCGGCGTCGAGGGTGCGCAGGTCCATCGCCACGACCTTGAGGCCCTTGCGCTCCACGCGGGCGATCACGTCACCGATGAGGCCGCGCTTGACCCCGTCGGGCTTGATCAGGACAAGAGTGCGCTCGGACACTTGGAGTTCTCCTTCGAACAGAATGGGACGCGGCGACAGGCACCGGGCCTGGCCCGGTGAACGCTCCGCGGGGCACGGAATCACGCGCCGAATGGCGGGGCCCTCAGCTTACCGTCCCGCGCCGCGCCCTCGTTTCGCTACGCGGAGGCCGTGTCCTCGGGAGAATGCGCCTGTGGCGGCACCGCGGGCGGCTCGGGCCGCCGCTCGTCACCCCACCGCGGCCGAACCGTGTCGAACGCCGACTGGGGCGCCCCTGTCGGAGGCTCCTCACCAGCGAATCCTCCGGCACAGGGCGGCTCCGCCGCGCCGGCCTCCTGCGTGCCACGCGGGGGCGGCGTCTCCTCCTTCACCGGGCGCCAAGCCATCACCGAGGCGAGCGCGATCACCACGACCAGCAGGAAACCACCGATCAGCGCCCACCAGTGCAGCGCCCCGACGAAGCGGTCGACCAGTTCCTGCGCCGAACGCACCCCGTCGAGCATCGTCATCTGCACCCCGGCGCCCAGCAGGAAACCCGCCAGCACCCCGGCACAGCACAACGACAGCCCGTAGACCGCCGCCCCGAAACCCACGTCCTGCAACGCCGCCGTCAACGCCACCGCCGCACCGCCAGCGAGCAGCGTGAACGGCACCACGAGCACCAACCCGTCAGCGGACGGCACGACCAGCCGGACCGCGCACAAGCCGGCGACCATGGCCAGCAGCCCCAAAGGCACCAGCCACCGCGCGGCGACCCCGGCGTACAGCCGCACCGCCACCGCGGCCGCGACGGCGAACACCCCGGCCAGCGCGAACGGGATCCACAACCCGCGCAGCCCTGGCCCGCCGAGCCCGCCCATCTCCATGAGCGTCACCTGCGCGGCGCTGGGCACGAGCACGACGCCCACGGCCACCATCGAGTACGAGAGCGTACGGTTCCGCGGCGGCCCGAACGAGGCCAGCACCAGCAGCCCGACGACCGCCAGCCCGGCCAGCGCGATCACCGGGACAGCCCGCCACCCTTCATTGGCCGTGCTGATCGCCATGAGCGCGATGCCCGCCGCGGGCGCGACGGCCGGCAGCAGCCTGCCGCGTTCCTCCCCCTCGGGCTCCGGCGTGGAAGGCGGCCTGAGCATCATCCACCCGACGAGGTGGACGGCGGCCAGGGCGAGCGCCACGCCCGTCACCAACGGGTAGGGCTGCAACGTCACCTTCCAGCTGCTCACCGCGTCGAGCGGCCAGAGCGCCAACGCCTGGGCCGTGAGCAGGCTCAGGCCGAACATGCCGGCCCACAGGGCGCGCAACACCGGCGCCCGCTCCCAGACGGCCGCGAGCGTGGCGGGCACGATCAGGCCCGCGCCGACGCCGCGCACCACCCGAACCGCTCCGACCAGCAGCTCAGAGCCCGCGTATCCGCCCGCGGCCTCGGACAGCGCCACCAGCGTCAGCCCGGCGAGCAGCAGGTGCGCTGCCTTCACCCGGCGCAACGCGACGGAGGCGAGCGGCACGGTGAGCACCAGCGCGGGCAGGGCGAGCCCGTGAGTGCGCATGAGCCCGACCTGGTCGATGTCGCCCGGCAGAAGCTTGGCGACGACGGAGAGCGTGTTGGGGATCGCGACGAGCGCCAGTGGCAGAGCGGCCACGACGAGCAGCCCGAGCACGGCATCGAGCAGCCATGGAAGTCTGGGGCCAGCCGGGTGCGGCGACCGCTGGATCGGGGGGACGGCCATGTAGGCCGACTTTAGCGGGTAGTAGCGCCTTCGACACGGCGAGCGACGATAATTGCGGTGATCCAGAGCGCAGCGAAGATGGCGCCGAGGAAGAACATCGCCGGCACGAGGAACCCCGTGCAGATGGCCAGCACTTGTACGACGCTGCCGAGCACGTAGCCGAAAGGCTTCTTGAGCAGGCCCGCGGCGAGCACGCAGAGCATGGCCAGGCCGATGCCGACCGTGACCGCCAGCCAGGGTCGGATCCCACCGACGCTGATCGCCACGGGCGTGATCAGCCCGGCGACGATCGCCTCCATGCCGAGGACGCTGGCGCCGAGCCGCCGCATTCCCGGGGTGACCTCGAAGTTCATCACGAGCCGTCCGCCTTCATCAGCAGTCGCGCATCGCCCGCGGTGACCACGGACCCCGTGATGAGCACTCCGGTGCCGCTGAACTCGCCCTCGGCGTCGGCGATGCCGATGCCCTTGTCGATGGCGTCGTCGAGGCGCTCGACGACGTGCACGCGCTCCTCGCCGAAAATCGGCTCCGCCAGTGACGCCAGCTCCCGCGCCGTCATGGACCGGGGAGAGGAGTTGCGCGTGACGATGATCTGGTCGAGCACCGGCTCGAGCAGCTCAAGCAGCGCGTCGACGTCCTTGTCACGCATGACCGCGACCACGCCGACGACCTTGGCGAAGTCGAACGCCTCGTGCAGCGCCTCCAACGTGGCCTGCATGCCGGCGGCGTTGTGGGCGGCGTCGACCACGACCGCCGGTGTGCGTCGCACGACCTCCATCCGCCCCGGCGAGGCGACCTCCGAGAACGCCTGGCGTACGAGGTCGCTGTCGAGCGGGTCGTCGCCGCCGGTCAGCGCCTCCACGGCGGCCAGCGCGCAGACGGCGTTCCCCGCCTGATGAGCGCCGTGCAGCGGCAGGTAGACCTCGTCGTAGACGCCCTTCAGCCCGCGCAACGTCAGCAGTTGCCCGCCGAGCGCCACCTCACGGTTGAGCACCCCGAACTCGAGCCCCTCCCGCGCCACGACGGCGCCCACCTCGGCAGCGCGCCGCATGAGCACCTCGGCGGCCGGCAGTTCCTGCTGCGCGAACACGGCCGTGGAGCCGGGTTTGATGATGCCCGCCTTCTCCGCGGCGATGCTGGGGATGTCAGGCCCGAGCCGGTCGATGTGGTCGAGCGAGATGGGGGTGATCACCGACACGGTGCCGTCCGCGACGTTGGTGGCGTCCCAGGACCCGCCCATGCCCGCCTCGACGACGGCGACATCGACAGGCGTGTCGGCGAACGCCGCGAACGCCATCGCCGTCAGCAACTCGAAGAACTGGATGCGCCGCCCCTGCGTGTCGGTCAGTTCGACGTACGGGATGATCTCCTCGTAAACCTCGGCGAACCGTTCCTCACTCAGCGGCGCACCGTCAACGGTGATGCGCTCGCGCATCGACACCAGGTGCGGGCTGGTGAACCGCCCCACCCTCAGGTTGCGCTCCCGCAGGAGCGCCTCCGCCAGTCGCGCTGTGCTCGTCTTGCCGTTGGTGCCCGCGATGTGCATGACGGGGTACGCCCGCTGCGGGGAGCCGAGCACATCAAGAAGGGCCGCGATCCTGTCGAGCGTCGGCTCGAAATCCCACTCGACGCCACGCTCCATGATCGCGCGTTCTACCGCACGATAATCCACACCATCAACCCTACTGACCGCAGTCACCGCTCATGACGCGGCCCGACCTGGACACGCCCCAACGCAAAAAGGGGCTCCACGCCTCAAGCGTGGAGCCCCTACAAAAAATTGTCCGGCGGCGACCTACTCTCCCACACCCTCCCGAGTGCAGTACCATCGGCGCAGAGAAGCTTAACTTCCGGGTTCGGAATG
>NZ_SMJZ01000318.1 GCF_004348345.1 Nonomuraea longispora | reverse complement strand
CTGCTTCGACGGTGGTGTCGGGTGATGTGGACGCCATCGATGAGCTGCTGGCGCACTGCGAAGGGCAGGGGGTGCGGGCCAAGCGGATCGAGGTGGATTATGCCTCGCATTCGGCGCATGTGGAGTCTGTTCAGGACGAGCTGGCCGGGTTGCTGGCTCCGGTCGCTCCTCGTGAGGCCCGGGTGGCCTGGTATTCCACGGTTCGGCGGGATTGGTTGTCCGGGATGGAGGCCGACGGCGCGTACTGGTATGAGAACCTGCGGCAGACCGTGTGGTTCGCGTCGGCGGTCAGTGCCCTGGCGGAGTCGGGGCATCGGTTCTTCGTGGAGGCCAGCGCCCATCCGGTGCTGCAGATCGGCACACGTGAGACGTTGGAGGAGTCGGGTGGCGAGGCGGTGTCGGTCGGCACGTTGCGCCGCGACGACGGCGGCCTGCGCCGGTTGTGGGCGAGCGCGGCGGAGCTGTGGGTACGCGGCGTGGCGGTCGACTGGGAGCAGGCCTACGCCCCCGCCCGTCCCCGCCGGGTCGACCTGCCCACCTACGCCTTCGAGCGCGAGCCGTACTGGCCGAAGAGCATCCAGGCGAACGCCGACCTCAGCCAGCTCGGCATGGGCCAGGCCGGGCACCCGCTGCTGGCGGCCACCGTGTCGCTGGCCGACGGCGAGGGCGTGCTGCTCACCGGCCGGCTGTCGCTGAAGACCCACCCGTGGCTGGCCGACCACCTGGTCAACGGGCAGGTGCTGCTGCCCGGCACCGCATTCGTGGAGCTGGCCGTCAGGGCCGGCGACGAGGCCGGCTGCGACCTGCTGGAGGAGCTGACCCTGCAGGCCCCGCTGGTCCTGCCCGAGCGTGGCGGCGTCCAGGTGCAGGTGGCCGTGGGCGCGTCCGACGAGGACGGGCGGCGGGTGCTGACCATCCACTCCCGGCTCGACGACGAGCCGTGGACCCGGCACGCCACCGGCTTCCTCGCCAAGGACACCGGTACGGCCGCCTTCGCCGAGACGTCGTGGCCGCCCGCCGGAGCGACCGCCGTCGGCGCCGACGGCGTGTACGAGCTGCTGTCGGGCATCGGCGTCGACTACGGTCCCGCCTTCCGCGGCGTACAGGCCGTCTGGCGGCGCGACCGGGAGCTGTTCGCCGAGGTCGCCCTGCCGGAAGGCACCGAGACCGGCGGCTTCGGGCTGCACCCGGCGCTGCTCGACGCGGCGCTGCAGCCGCTCGCCGTGGGCGACTTCTTCCCCGCCCAGGCCACCGGCGGGCCCGTGCTGCCGTTCGCCTGGACCGGCGTGCGCCTGGCCGCCACCGGCGCCGCCACGCTGCGGGTCCGGCTCGCGCCCGAGGGCGCGAACGCGGTGCGGATCGAGGTCGCCGACGCCACCGGCGCGCCCGTCGCCTCCGTGGACTCGCTGGTCGTCCGCGCCATGGCCGCGGCCGACCTCAAGGCGGCCGCCGACCCGCTGCGCGACGCCCTGTTCGCCCTCGACTGGGTGCCCGCAGGCCCGGCCTCCGGGCCGGGCGCCGGGCACGACGGCGCGCGGTACGCGATCGCCGGCGGGGGCGACACCCGGCTCACGGCCGCGCTCGAATCGGCGGGAGCGCAGGTGAGCGCCCTCGACCCGGACGGCGTCACGCCGCACCTGGCGTTCCTGGTGTGCGCCCCCGGCCCCGGAGCCGATCCGGCGGCGGGAGCTCGCAGCGCGACCAGCGAGGTGCTGGCCGCCGCCCAGTCGTGGCTCGCCCAGGAACGGTACGCCGACGTGCCCCTGGTCGTCGTCACCCAGGGTGGCATGGCCGACGGAGGCGACCTGCCGGCCGCCGCGGTGTGGGGGCTGATCCGCTCGGCGCAGTCGGAGAACCCCGGCCGTTTCGTCCTGCTCGACGTCGACGGCACCGACGCATCGTGGCAGGCCGTCCCGGCCGCCGTCGCGTCCGGCGAACCCCAGGTCGCGCTCGCCGAGGGCGAGGCCCTGGTGCCCCGGCTGTCCCGGCAGCGCACCGGTGAACCCGAGGAAGGGCGGCCCGTCGCCGCCTCGTGGGACCCCGATGGGACCGTACTGGTCACCGGCGGCACCGGCACCCTCGGCGGGATCGTCGCCCGCCACCTGGTGAGCGAGCACGGCATCCGCCATCTGCTGCTGATCAGCCGCCGCGGCCCCGCCGCGGAAGGCGCGGCCGAGCTGATGTCCGAGCTGACCGCGCTCGGCGCCGACGTCACCGTCACCTCCTGCGACGCCGCCGACCGGCAGGCCCTGGCGGACGTGCTGGCCGGCGTCCCCGCCGAGCATCCGCTGACCGGCGTCGTGCACACCGCCGGCGCCCTGGACGACGGCGTCCTGTCCGCGTTGACGCCGGAGCGGATCGACACCGTGCTGCGGGCCAAGGCCGATGCCGTGCTGAACCTGCACGAGCTGACCGAAGACCTGCCGCTGACCGCGTTCGTGCTGTTCTCCTCGGCGGCCGGCGTCTTCGGCGGGCCGGGCCAGGGCAACTACGCGGCCGCCAACGCGTTCGTCGACGCGCTCGCCGAGCGGCGCAGGCGGCTCGGCCTGCCCGCGCTGTCGCTGGCGTGGGGCCTGTGGGAGCAGGACAGCGGGCTCACCGGCAGGCTCAGCGAGACCGACAGGGCGCGGCTGGCCCGCACCGGCGTCGCGCCGTTGACCACCGCCGACGGGCTCGCCCTGCTGGACGCGGCCTGCGCGGCCGACCGGGCGGCGCTGGTTCCGATCCGGCTGGAGTTCGCGGCGCTGCGGATGGCCGCCCAGTTCGGGGCGCTGCCGACGATCCTGCAGGAGCTGGTCCCCACGTCGAAGCGGCGGGTGGTCGGCAACGACCCGGCCGCCGCGTCGGAGCTGCGCGAGCGCCTGGCCCGCATGCCGGAGTCCGAGCACGCGAGGGTGCTGCTCGACCTCGTGCTCGGTCAGGTGGCCACCGTGCTCGGCTACCGCGACCCCAGCGCCGTCGAGCAGGACCGCCCCTTCAACGAGGCCGGGTTCGACTCGCTGACAGCCGTCGAGTTCCGCAACCGCATGAACGCGGCCACCGGCCTGCGGCTGCCCGCCACCCTCGTCTTCGACTACCCGACACCCGCCGGCCTGGTCGAATATCTGCGGACCCGGCTGCTCGACGGCCCCAGGTCGGCCGTCTCGGCCAGGACGCAGTCCGGCGAGGAAGAGCCGATCGTCATCGTCGGCATGAGCTGCCGGCTGCCCGGCGGCGTCACCGACCCCGAGGGATTGTGGAACCTGGTGGCCGAGGGCGGCGACGCGATGTCGATGTTCCCCGCCGACCGCAACTGGAACCTGGACGAGCTCTACCACCCCGACCCGGAGCACCCCGGCACCACTTACACCCGCGAGGGAGGCTTCGTCTACGACGCCACCACGTTCGACCCGGCGTTCTTCAGCATCTCGCCGCGCGAGGCCGTGGCCATGGACCCGCAGCAGCGCCTGCTGCTGGAGGGCTCGTGGGAGGCGATGGAGAACGCCGGCATCGACCCCGGCACGCTGCGCGGCAGCAGGACCGGCGTGTACGTCGGCCTGATGTACCACGACTACGGCTTCCACCTGCAGAACCCCACGAGCGACCTGGAGGGCCTGGTCGGCACCGGCATCTCGGCGGGCGTCGCCTCCGGGCGCGTGTCGTACACGTTCGGGTTCGAGGGCCCGTCGGTCACCATCGACACGGCCTGCTCCTCGTCGCTGGTGGCCCTGCACATGGCGATCCAGGCGCTGCGGCGCGGCGAGTGCTCGCTCGCCCTGGCCGGCGGCGTCACCGTGCTCTCCACCCCGAGCGTGTTCGTCGACTTCAGCCGCCAGCGCGGCCTCGCCCCCGACGGCCGCTGCAAGTCGTTCGCGTCGGGCGCCGACGGCACCGGCTGGGCGGAGGGCGTGGGCCTGCTGCTGGTCGAGCGGCTCTCCGACGCCCAGCGCAACGGCCACCCGATCCTGGCCGTTGTGCGCGGCACCGCGATCAACCAGGACGGCGCCAGCTACGGGCTGACCGCCCCCAACGGCCCCTCGCAGCAGCGGCTCATCGAGGAGGCGCTGGCCGACGCGCGGCTGACCACCGCCGACGTGGACGCCGTCGAGGGCCACGGCACCGGCACCACGCTGGGCGACCCGATCGAGGCGCAGGCCGTCGTCGCCACGTACGGCCAGGACCGGCCCGAGGACCGGCCGCTCTGGCTCGGCTCGGTGAAGTCGAACCTCGGCCACACACAGGCTGCCGCCGGCGTCGCCGGCATCATCAAGATGGTGATGGCCATGCGGCACGGCGTGCTGCCGCGGACGCTGCACGTGGACGAGCCCACCACCCACGTCGCATGGGACGCGGGCGCGGTCAAGGTGCTCACCGAGTCCATCCCGTGGCCGGAGACGGGCAGGCCGCGCCGCGCCGGCATCTCGTCGTTCGGCATCAGCGGCACCAACGCCCACGTCATCATCGAGCAGCCCACGGAGCAGGACAGGCCCGCGCCGCCCGTGGAGGCCACGCGCCCGGTCATCCCGTGGGTGTTGTCGGCCAAGAGCGCGGAGGCGCTGAAGGCGCAGGCCCGCAGGCTCCGCGACCACGTGGGCGCCGGCCAGCGGGCCACGGACGTCGCCTGGTCGCTGGCCACGACGCGGGCCTCGTTCAAGCGGCGTGCGGTCGTCCTGGGGGCCACCCGCGACGAGCTCGCCGCCGGGCTGGAGGCCGCGCTCGCGGGCACCCCCGCCGACAACGTGATCACCGGTTCGGCCGCCCGGGGGCGCACGGCGTACCTGTTCACCGGTCAGGGCAGCCAGCGGCCGGGCATGGGGGAGGAGCTGTACGCGGCCTGCCCCGAGTACGCCGCGGCCTTCGACGAGGTCTGCGCCCGCTTCGACCGGCACCTCGACCGGCACCTCGACCGGCCCCTGCACGAGGTCGTCACCGGCGACGCCGATCTGCTCGCCCAGACCCGGTACACCCAGGCCGCCCTGTTCGCCGTCGAGGTGGCCCTGTTCCGCTGCCTGGAGGCGTGGGGCGTACGACCCGACTTCCTGGCCGGCCACTCGATCGGTGAGATCGCCGCCGCGCACGTCGCCGGCGTGTTGTCGCTGGACGACGCGGTCACGCTCGTGGCCGCGAGGGGCGGCCTCATGCAGGCGCTGCCGCCCGGCGGCGCCATGGTCTCGGTGCGCGGCGCGACCGAGGAGGACGTGCTGCCGCTGCTGGCCGGGCACGAGGAGCGCGTCGGCATCGCCTCCGTCAACGGCCCCTCGTCGCTGGTGTTGTCCGGCGACGAGGCGAGCGTGCTGGAGCTGGCCGAGCAGCTCGCCTCGCGCGGCTGCAGGACCAGGCGGCTGACCGTCAGTCACGCCTTCCACTCGCCGCTGATGGAGCCGGCGATCGAGGAGTTCGTGAACGTCGCCCGCGGGTTGGACTTCCGGCCGCCCGAGATCCCCGTCGTCTCCAACGTCACCGGCGAGCTCGCCACCGTGGAGGAGCTGACCTCGCCCGAGTACTGGGCCCGCCACCTGCGGCAGGCCGTGCGCTTCTGCGACGGCGTACGGACCCTGCGCGACCAGGGCGTGTCCACCTTCATCGAGCTCGGCCCCGACGCGGTGCTGTCCGCCATGGTGAAGGACTGCCTGGACGGCTGGACCGGGGTCGTCGCTCCCGCGCTGCGCCGCGACCGGGGCGAGTCCGGCACGCTCATCGAGGCCCTGGCCCACGCGTACACGAACGGGGTGGGCGTCGACTGGGCGGCCGTGGTCGGCTCGGGACAGGCCGTGGCGCTGCCCACCTACCCCTTCCAGCGTCAGCGGTACTGGCCGGACCCGCCTCGCCAGGAGGAGGACGTACGGCCCGACCAGGGGCTCTGGGACGCCGTCGGCCGCGACGACCTCGACGGCCTGCTGGCGGTGCTCGGCCTGGAGAGCGGCTCCACGGTCGCCGACCTGCTGCCCGCGCTCGCCCGGCTGCGCGGCCCGGGTGGCGGGCAGGACGGCGCGCGCCATGGAGACGTGCGCTACCAGCTCGGCTGGCGTCCCATCACCGACCTGCCCTCGCCGTCGCTGTCGGGCACGTGGCTGGTGGTGGCGGACGACGCCGCCCCGGCGCAGGCTCTGGCGGCCGGGCTCGCCGCTCACGGCGCGGACACCGTGGTGCTGCCCGCCGGCTCTTCCGGCGGCTGCCCGGTGCTGCCCGACATATCCGGCTCTTCCGCCTCCGCTGGCGGTGGTGTGGCGGGCATCGTGTGCCTACTGCCGGACGGCGTGCGGGCTCCGGCGGTCCCCGACGGGCCGGCGCCGGTCTGGTTCCTCACCCGCGGCGCGATCCAGGTGGTGCCGTCCGACCGCGTGGCCGGTCCGGACACCGCTGAGAACTGGGGCGCCCTCCGGGGGACGTCCGGTGCGGGGCGACTGCGGGGC
>NZ_SMJZ01000317.1 GCF_004348345.1 Nonomuraea longispora | reverse complement strand
GGGCGGGGGGCGGTCGGTGAGGTGCATGATCTCAGTCTTCTGAGCACGTGAGGCGGCCGGTAGGCGCGACCTGCCTGGGAGGCCATAGCCTGAAGCTATGAGCGCGCTGCCCGATCTCGACTCCTTGAAGCTGCTGGTCGACGTCGGCGTGCTCGGCAGCCTCGGGCAGGCGGCCAAGGCTGCGGGCATCGCCCAGCCGTCGGCCAGCAAGCGCGTCGCCCACCTCGAACGCCGCCTCGGCCTCCCCCTTGTCGAGCGCACACCGCGCGGGTCCACGCTCACGGCCGAGGGCAGGATGGTGGCGGGCTGGGCCACCCAGGTGCTCGCCGCCGCCGAGGAGCTGATGCGGGCCGTCCAGGCCGTACGGCAGGCCGAGGCGGCGCACCTGCGGGTGGCCTCCAGCATGACCGTGGCCGAGTACCTCGTGCCCAGGTGGCTCGGCGAGCTTCAGAACCGGAAGCCGGACGTGCCGGTCGGGCTCGACGTGGTCAACTCCGCCGACGTCGCGGCCCGGGTGCTGGCCGAGGACGTGGAGCTGGGGTTCGTCGAAGGGCCGAGCGTGCCGGAGGGACTGGACAGCCGGGTCGTGGGGACCGACAGGCTGGTGGTCGTGGTGGCGCCGGGACATCCGTGGGCGCGGCGCCGTACGGTCCTGCGGGGCGCGGAGCTGGCCGCGACGCCGCTGGTGGTGCGGGAGCCGGGGTCGGGGACGCGGGAGACGCTGGACCTGGCGTTCAAGGGCCTGCACCAGGCCAGCCCGCGGCTGGAGCTGGGGTCGAACGCGGCGGTCAAAGGGGCCGCGCAGGCGGGGGCGGCGCCGGCGGTGCTCAGCGGGTACGCGGTGGAGGCCGACGTGGCGACCGGGCGGCTGGTCGAGGTGCCGCTGGCCGGGGTGAACCTGGTCAGGAGCCTGCGCGCGGTGTGGCGCCGCGGCCGTCCCCTCGCCGGCCCCGCCGCGATCCTGCTCGCCGTCGCCAGCCGTCCCTGACCGTTCCGGGCGTTGACGGATGGTGTGGTTTGGACCTTATGGTGCGTGGATGGGCGCTTATGACGTGATCGTGGCCGGCGGCGGGCACAACGGGCTGGTGGCCGCGGCGTACCTGGCCCGGGCGGGGCGGCGGGTGCTCGTCCTGGAGCGGTACGGCCACGTGGGCGGCCTGGCGATCTCCACCCGCGCCTTCCCCGGCGTCGACGTGCGCCTGTCGCGCTATTCCTACCTCGTCAGCCTCCTGCCACGCGAGATCGTCCGTGACCTGAGGCTCGATCTGGAGCTGCGCGGACGGCGCTACGCCTCGTACACGCCCAAGGGCGGCACTGGCCTGCTCGTCGACAACGAGGACCCGGCGCGTACGGCGGCCTCCTTCCGCGAGGTCACCGGAGGCCAGGCGGACCACGAGGCCTGGCAGGCCTTCTACGGCATGACCGCCCGCGTCGCCCGTGCTCTGGCCCCCACTCTGCTCGAACCCCTGCGCGCGCCGGCGGAGATCGAGCGGCTGGTCGGCGCGGAGGCCTGGCGCGACCTGTTCGCCAGGCCGATCGGCGAGACCGTGGAGGAACGCTTCGCCGACGACACCGTGCGCGGCGTCGTGCTGACCGACGCGCTCATCGGCACGTTCGCCGACACCGCCACCGACCTGTCGGCCAACCGGTGCTTCCTCTACCACGTGATCGGCGACGGAACCGGCGACTGGAACGTCCCCGTCGGCGGCATGGGCGCGGTCTCGCAGGCCATCGAGGCGGCGGCCAGGCGGGCCGGCGCCGAGATCAGGACCGGCGCGGAGATCGTGGGCATCTCGCCGTCCGGTGAGGTCACGTTCGTGACGGAGGACGGCGAGCACACGGTGAACGGCGGACACGTGCTGGTCAACCTGCCGCCCGCGGTGTTCGACCGGTTGACGGGCCGGCCGGCGACGGCTCCCGAGGGGGCGCAGCTGAAGGTCAACATGGTGCTGTCGCGGCTGCCCCGGCTGAAGGATCCTCAGGTGGACCCGCGGGCCGCCTTCAGCGGGACGTTCCACATCAACGAGGGGCGCGAGCAGCTCGCGAGGGCGTACGCGCAGGCGGCGCGTGGGGAGATCCCCGAGCTGCCGCCCGCCGAGGTCTACTGCCACTCCCTGACCGATCCGTCCGTCCTCGGCCCCGAGCTGCGGGGGAGGGCCGAGACGATGACCTTGTTCGGACTGCACATGCCCGCCCGGCTCTTCCGGGAGAATCCGGATCAAGCTCGGAAACAGGCGCTGGAGGCCACCTTCGCCTCCGTCAACGCGGTCCTGGCCGAACCCCTCGAGGACTGCCTGCTCAAGGCCCCCGACGGCAGCCCGTGCGTCGAGGCCAGGACACCCGTCGACCTCGAACGGGACGCGGGGCTCCCCGGCGGCCACATCTTCCACACCGACCTGAGCTGGCCGTACGCGGAGGAGCGCGGGTGGGGCGTGGAGACCGAGCACGAGCGCGTCCTCGTGTGCGGCGCGAGCGCCCGCAGGGGCGGTGGCGTGAGCGGGATCGGCGGGCACAACGCCGCCATGGCCCTGCTCGGCCGCTGACTGCCGCTGACCGCCGCTAACCGTCCGAGACGAGCTTGCCGGGCACCTCCAGCGCCACCGCCATCCGCTCCGCCGCCGGACCCTCCGTGTCGGCCAGGTGGGGCCGGAGGGGGCCCGTACGCCGACCATGAGTTCTTCCAGTCACGGACCCGCACGATGATCGCGGCCATCGACGACCGCGAGGCGCGTCACGTCGCGGTGAAGGAGATCAGGGAGATTCCTCGACGCGCTGGTCACCAAGGCGGAGGCCGACCCCCGCGACCTGCTCGGCCGGCTGCTCGGCGGCGGAGAGCTCGGCCGAGAGGAGATCGTGGGCGTGATGTTCCTGCTGCTCGTCGCCGGGCACGAGACCACCGCGGCATGATCCCGCTGGCCGCGCTGACGCTCCTGCGCCACCCCGCCCAGCTCGCCGCGCTGCGCGCCGACCCCTGCCTTCAAGGCGCTGCCCGTGGCGTGGTGATCCTCGGAAAAGAGACGAGGGGGCGTTCATCACCTTTTCATGATGAACCTCTAGCGTTTGCAACATGAGTGAGCCCGCACGGTTGCTGGTGGTGGACGACGAGCCCGCGTTGCGCGAGGCGCTGCAGTCGAGCCTGGAGTTCGAGGGCTACAAGGTCGCCACGGCCGGCGACGGGCACGCCGCGCTGGAGGCCTTGACGAGCGACTCGTTCGACGGGGTGCTGCTCGACGTCATGATGCCGCGCCTCGACGGGCTGACCGCGTGCCGCCGGCTGCGGGCGGCCGGCAACCACATCCCCGTCCTCATGCTGACCGCCCGCGACGCGGTCGGCGACCGAGTCTCCGGGCTCGACGCGGGAGCCGACGACTACCTCGTCAAGCCGTTCGAGCTGGACGAGCTGCTGGCCAGGGTGCGCGCGCTGCTGCGGCGCGGCGCTCTCAACGCCGGCCCCGCCGAGACCGGCGGCGTGCTCACGTACGACGACCTGCGCATGGACCCGGCCACCAGGGAGGTCACGCGCGGTGACCGCAGGCTCGACCTGACCAGGACCGAATACCTGTTGATGGAGCTGTTCCTCGCGCACCCGCGCCAGGTGCTGACGAGGGACCAGATCCTGAGCGAGGTGTGGGGGTTCGACTTCGAGCCGACGTCCAACTCGCTCGACGTCTACGTGATGTACCTGCGGCGCAAGACCGAGGCCGCCGGCGAGCCGCGCGTGATCCACACGGTGCGCGGCGTGGGGTACGTGCTGAGAGCGGCGCCGTGAGACGGGGGAGCCTGCGGTCCCGCCTCACCCTCCTCGTCACGGTGGCCGTGGCGCTGGCCATCACGGTGTGCGCGGGCATGTCGTGGTTCATCGTCCAGAACCAGCTGATCAAGCAGCTCGACCAGACCATCATGGACCCGGAGGAGTCGGGCGACAGGGACTTCCTTCTCCACCACTGCACCCCTGAGGGCTCGTCCGACGAGTACGCCGGCATGGCGATGCTGCTGCGCGCCGACGGCACCACGTGCTCGCTCGGCGCTCCCATCGTGTGGACGGAGGAGGACCTGACCCTGGTGGCCGACCGCCGCGAGCCGATCTGCCGTGACGGCGTGACCCGCGACGGCAAGCCGGTCCGCGTGGTGATCTCGAACTTCTCGCCCGGAACCGCCGTCCTGGAGGCGGCGCCGCTCTACCACACCAGGCGCACGCTGCGGAACACGGCGTTCGCGCTGGCGGCCGTCGCGGCCCTCGGCGTGTTCGGCGCCGCGTGGGCGGGCCTGGCCATCTCGCGCGCGGCGCTGCGCCCGGTCGGGGAGCTCACCCGGGCGGTCGAGCACATCGCGCAGACCGAGGACCTAGGCACCCGCATCCCCGTCAAGGGCAACGACGAGATCGCCCGCCTCAGCTCGTCCTTCAACGCCATGACCGCGGCCCTCGCCGGATCCCGCGAACGCCAGCAGCAGCTCGTCGCCGACGCAGGCCATGAGCTGCGCACCCCGCTCACCACCCTGCGCACCAACATCGACCTGCTGCTGCGCAGCGAACAGACGGGCCGCAGCCTCGACCCGGGCGCCAAGGAACGCCTCCTCGTCAACGTGAAGGCGCAGTTCGCCGAGCTGTCCACGCTCGTCGGCGACCTGCTCCAACTGGCCAGGGGCGACGCCGACCACGAGCCGCACGTCGAGCTGGCCTTCCACGAGGTGGTGACCGCCGCCGTGGAACGCGCCCGGCTGCGCGGCGCCGAGGTCGTCACCGACCTCCGCCCGTGGTACGTCGTCGGCGCCGCCGCCTCCTTGGAACGTGCCGTGCTCAACCTCATCGACAACGCCGGCAAGTTCAGCCCCGGCGGGCAGGTCGAGGTGAGGCTGCGCGGCGGCCGGCTGACCGTGCGCGACCACGGCCCAGGACTGCCCGAGGAGGACCTGCCGCACGTGTTCGAGCGCTTCTGGCGCTCGCCCTCGGCGCGCGGGCTTCCCGGGTCGGGGCTGGGGCTTGCGATCGTGGCGCAGGCGGTCGCGGAGGCGGATGGATCGGTACGCCTGGAGAACGCGCCGGGCGGCGGCGCGATCGCCACCATGGATCTGCCGGGAACTCCCGATCGACGGTCGGATACAAGGCCATATAACGGGCTGAATGACGACCGGCGGAATACGTCCGGCTAATTTATTCAGACAGGACCGAATTTATGCCGCAAATGGCCTCTGAGCAGGGGAAACTTTCTTCGGATCCATTTCGTCGGCGGCGCTCGGCGATGTACTCTCTTGGCAAAAGAACGGGACCGGAGATCCTTCACATCCCCGGTCCCTACCTCCAACGGTAGGGGAGATCGAGTTGAGCTACAAGGACGCGGCTGTCAAACTCGCTAACGAGTTGGCCACTGAGTTCGTCAACATTCGGGCGGATCGCATGGAATTGGGGCAGCAGCTCACCGAGCGCATCAACGGCGTGGGTTCCCGCGTCAAGATCGTCGACGGCAAGGTGACCACGCTCGACGCCAAGGTCGACACCCTGGACAGCAAGGTCGATGCCCTGGATGCCAGGGTGGGGTCGCTCGGGACCAAGGTCGATGCTCTGGATGCCAGGGTGGGGTCGCTCGGGACCAAGGTCGATGCTCTGGACGTCAGGGTGGGGTCGCTCGACGCCAAGGTCGATGCTCTGGATGCCAGGGTGGGGTCGCTCGACGCCAAGGTCGACGCCTTGGACGCCAAGGTCGACGGGCTGCAGGGGACGCAGCTCGAGATGATGAACATCCTCGTCGCCATCCAGCGCAAGCTCGACGTGAACTGATCCCCTCCCGAAGGGCGGGTCCGCAAGCGTCGTGGACCCGCCCTTTCGTGTGTTCGCGACCTCGGCGAGACGTTGCGCCGCGCGCCGGCTCAGTGGACGTCTGCCGGCGGACGGGCCCCCGGTGCCGTAGGCCTTCTCGCGCTGCTGCGGTGGGCGGTCGTTCAGGACACCGAAGGACCAAGCTGGGCCTTCGATGCGGTTCCGGGCTTGACAACGATGTCAGGGGCATCCTTGATGGTGCTATGGGCGCACCACTGATCGCCGCCCGCGGGATCGTGAAGAGCTACGGCCACGTGGAGGCACTGCGTGGTGCGGACTTCACGGCGCGACCGGGCGAGGTGGTCGCCCTGATCGGCGACAACGGTGCGGGGAAGTCCACCCTGGCGAAGATTCTTTCCGGCGTTGAACGGCCCGACTCGGGCACGATCGAGATCGACGGCCGGCCGGTGGCGTTCGGCTCGGTCGAGGAGGCCAGGGGCGCGGGCATCGAGACCGTCTACCAGGACCTCGCGCTCTGCGCCGAGCTCAGCCCGGCCGCCAACTACTTCCTCGGCAGGGAACGGCTCAGGCCTGGCCTGCTCGGGCTGCTGGGCGTGCTGGACAACGCCACCATGCGGCGCGAGACCCGGGAGGCGTGCGAGCGGCTCGGCGTACGGCTGAAGTCGGAGACCGCGCCGGTCTCGACGCTCTCGGGCGGGCAGCGG
>NZ_SMJZ01000316.1 GCF_004348345.1 Nonomuraea longispora | reverse complement strand
GCCGACGGGCACGAGGAGGCCCGCCTGTACGGCGAGAGCCCCGGCGACGGGGTGGGCGGGGCCGGGGCGTTCTTCCTGCTGCTGGACGAGCCCGAGGTGTACGGCCTGCCGCCCGATCCCGTGGTGACCACCCGTGACCTGCCGGCCATGTGGCGCTGGGCGGGCGCGGCCGCGGTGTCGGTGATGGGCGCCGTGGCCCTCGCCTTCCTCGGGTCGTCGCGCAGGGGGGAGCGGCGGTGAGGCGGGAGCCGGCGATGGTGCCGGAGGCGGAGTTCCGGTCCTACTACGGCCGCCCGGTGCTCAAGCCGCCCGTCTGGCACGAGCCCCACATGCCGACATATCTCTATCTGGGTGGGATGTCTGGAGCGTCGTCCACGATAGCCGTCACGGCCCGCCTCACCGGCCACGCCCGCCTGGCCCGTACGGCCCGCCTCGCGGCGGCGGCCGGTGCGACCCTCGGAGCCGCCCTGCTCGCCGCCGAGCTGGGCAGGCCGGAACGGTTCCTCAACATGTTGCGGATCTTCAAGCCCAGTTCCCCGATGAGCGTCGGCTCGTGGGTCCTCGCCGCCCAGGGCGGGCTGTCGGCCGCGGCCCTGGCAGGTGATCTCGCCGGCGTCCTGCCCGCCGCGGGGGACGCGGCGCTGCTGGCCACCGGGGTGACCGGGCCGCTGACCGCCACCTACACCGCCGTCCTGGTCGCCGACACGGCCGTACCCGCCTGGCACGAGGCGTACCGGGAGTTGCCGTTCCTGTTCGCGGGCAGCGCGATGGCCGCTGCGGGCGCGGTCGCCATGCTCGGCACGCCCCGGGCCCAGGCAGGCCCTGCCCGTGCCGTGGCCGCGCTCGGGGCCGCCACGGAGACGGTCGCGGGGGAGGTGCTGGAGCGGCGGCTCGGGTTCGTCGGGGAGCCGTACCGTAAAGGGCGGGCCGGCCGGCTCATGCGCGCCGCGCGCGTGCTCACGGCCGGGGGCGGGCTGCTCGCGGTGGTCGCGGGACGCAGCCGCGCCCTCACCGCACTGGCCGGGATCGCCCTCACGGCGGGCTCCTTGTGCACCCGCTTCGGCATCCTCGAAGCGGGCCGCGCCTCGGCCGCCGACCCGAAGTACACCGTCGTCCCCCAGCGCCGCCGCCTCGACGCCCGAGCCGGCGCCGTAC
Source organism: Nonomuraea longispora (assembly GCF_004348345.1). GTDB lineage: Bacteria > Actinomycetota > Actinomycetes > Streptosporangiales > Streptosporangiaceae > Nonomuraea > Nonomuraea longispora. The sequence goes on along the minus strand of NZ_SMJZ01000316.1, from coordinate 5,343 downwards.
CGAAGGACGCCTGACACCGGACGGACGAGGCCCCGCCCACGGTCAGCGCAGGCGCAGGTGAGGGCCGTCCAAGGGGACCAGCTCGCCGATGACGGGCGCGCCAGGGACCTCGCCGGCGACCAGGAGCCCACCCGACGTCTGGGCGTCGGCCAGCAGCAGGAGCTCGTCCTCACCGAACCGGCCGGGGTCGAGCCGTGGCCGCACCCAGCCGAGGTTGCGGCGGGTGCCGCCGCTCACGTGGCCGTCGCGCAGCGCCTGCCGGGCGCCCTCCAGGTACGGCACCGCCGCCACGTCCACCACCCCCGTCACGCCGCTCGCCCTGCACAGCTTGTACAGGTGCCCGAGCAGCCCGAACCCCGTCACGTCGGTGGCGCACCGCGCCCCGGCGGCCAGCGCGGCCCGCGACGCGTCGCGGTTCAGCGTGGTCATCGTGCTGATCGCCTGCTCGAACACCTCACCCGTCGCCTTGTGCCGCGAGTTCAGCACCCCGACGCCGAGCGGCTTGGTCAGCGAGATCGGCAGGCCGGGACGGGCGGCGTCGATGCGCAGCAGGCGCGCCGGGTCGGCCAGGCCGGTGACCGCCATGCCGTACTTCGGTTCGGGGTCGTCCACGCTGTGGCCGCCGGAGACGTGGCAGCCGGCCTCCCGTGCCACCTCCAGGCCGCCCCGCAACACCTCCTCGACCAGGTCGAGCGGCAGCCGGCCGCGGGGCCAGCCGAGCAGGTTCACCGCGACCAGGGGATCCCCGCCGACCGCGTACACGTCGGAAAGGGCGTTGGCCGCCGCGACGCGGCCCCAGTCATACGGGTCGTCCAGCACGGGCGTGAAGAAGTCGGCGGTCACCACGACCGCCCGGCCGCCGTCGATCCGTACCACGGCGGCGTCGTCCCCGTCGTCCAGTCCCACGATCAGCTCGCCGGCCGGTGCGCCGGTGGCGCGGGGAGGCGGCGCCGCGAGGCCGGCGACGATGGTCTCCAGCTCGCCGGGCGGGATCTTGCAGGCGCAGCCGCCCCCGTGCGCGTACTGCGTCAGCCGGACCGGGTTTCGCGGGTTCGCTGGTGTCATGGCCGTCCTCACTGCGGTTTCGCGGGTGCCGCCGGGTCACCTACCCCGAGGTGGGTAGGTTCTCCCCTGGAGGCGTCTGGGCGCCTGGTGGCCCCCGCGGTCTTCAAAACCGACGAGGCCGAGGTTCTCGGCCTGGCGGGTTCGATTCCCGTCCGCCTCCGCTTATGTTCGGAAACATGGACCGTCGCAGGCTGGTGCCGCGCACCGACGCCGTGCTGGCCGACCCGCGCCTGGTGGAGGCGGGCGGGCGGCTGGGCAGGCAGGTGGTCAAGGCGGCCGTGGCGGCGGCCCAGGACCGGGCGCGGCAGGGTGAGATCGGCCCGGACGACGTGGCCGACGCGGCGGTGGCGGCGCTCCCGACGCGCGCGGCGAGCCTGCGCCCGGTCGTCAACGCCACGGGCGTGCTGATCCACACCAACCTCGGCAGGGCGCCGCTGTCGGCGGCGGCGGTCGAGGCGATGACCGCCGCGGCCGGGCCCGCCGACGTGGAGTTCGACCTGGCGACGGGCGCCAGGGCGCGGCGGGGACGGAACGCGGCAGAGGCGCTGGCCGCGGCCGTGCCGGCGGCGGCTGACGTGCACGTCGTCAACAACAACGCCGCCGCCCTCGTCCTGGTCGCCACCGCGCTCGCCACCGGGCGGGAGATCCTCATCAGCCGGGGCGAACTGGTGGAGATCGGTGACGGGTTCCGCATCCCCGACCTGCTCGCCTCCACCGGGGCGCGGCTGCGCGAGGTGGGCACCACCAACCGCACCTCCGCCCGCGACTACGCCGACGCGGTGGGGCCGGCGACGGGGTTCGTGCTCAAGGTGCACCCGTCGAACTTCCGCATCGAGGGCTTCACCGGCGCGGCGGAGGTGCCGGAGCTGACCGGGCTCGGCGTGCCCGTCGTCGTGGACATCGGCTCGGGCCTGCTGGCCCGCGAGCCGCTGCTGCCCGCCGAACCCGACGCCACCACCATGATCGGGTCGGGCGCCGACCTGGTGACGGCCAGTGGCGACAAGCTGCTCGGCGGCCCGCAGGCGGGGCTCCTCCTGGGCCGTGCCGACCTGGTCGAACGGTGCCGCCGCCACCCGCTCGCCCGCGCGCTGCGGGTGGACAAGCTGACGCTCGCGGCGCTGGAGGCGACGCTGCGCGGTCCCGTACCGCCGGTCTCGCAGGCGCTGCACGCCGACCCGGCCGTGCTGGTGAGGCGCGCGGCCGCCCTGGCCCGCCGTCTGGCGGGGGTCGGGGTCGACGCGCGGGACGTGCCGAGCACCGCCGCCGTGGGAGGCGGCGGGGCGCCCGGCGTGAGGCTGCCGAGCGCCGCCGTGAGCCTGCCGGAACGTCTCGCCGTCCCGCTGCGGACGGGCGACCCGCCGGTCGTCGGCCGCGTCGAGCACGCGCGCCTGCTGTTGGACCTGCGCACCGTCCCGCCAGAGCACGACGGCGACGTGGAGCGCGCGGTGCTGGCGGCGGCGGAGGTGCGGGGCTGATGCACGTCGTGGCCACCGCGGGACACGTCGACCACGGCAAGTCCACGCTGGTACGCGCGCTCACCGGGATGGAGCCCGACCGGCTGGACGAGGAGCGCCGGCGCGGCCTGACCATCGAGCTCGGCTACGCCTGGACGGCCCTCCCGTCGGGGGAACGGCTCGCCTTCGTGGACGTGCCGGGCCACGAGCGGTTCCTCGCCACCATGCTCGCGGGGGTGGGGCCCGTGCCCGCCGTCATGTTCGTGGTCGCGGCCGACGAGGGGTGGATGCCGCAGTCGGAGGAGCACCTGGTGGCGCTGGAGGCCCTCGGCGTGCGCCACTGCCTGCTCGTGGTCACCCGGTCCGACCTCGCCGGGCCTGCCGCGGCGGTGGAGCAGGCCGGTGCCCGCCTGGACGCCGCCGGCATCGGCGGGGTGGAGGCGGTCACCGTGAGCGGGCGCACCGGCCAGGGGCTGCCCGAGCTGCGGCAGGCGCTGGACCGGCTGGTGGCAGGGCTGCCCAGGCCCGATCCGGCCGCGGAGGTCCGGCTCTGGATCGACCGGGCGTTCAGCGTGACCGGCAGCGGGACGGTGATCACCGGGACGCTCCCCGCGGGGACGGTCTCGGTGGGCGACGAACTGCTGCTCGCCGGCGAGCCGGTACGGGTCAGAGGCCTGGAGTCGCTGAAGGAGCCGCGGGACACGGTGAGCGGGGTCGCGCGGGTGGCGGTCAACCTGCGCGGACACGACGTCCCTGACCGCGGGCAGGCGCTCGTCACACCGGGCGGCTGGACGTACACGGACCTGATCGACGTGCGGGTCTCGCTGGTCGGGGCGCTGCGGCACGAGAGCGCGGGGTTGCCCCGGAGACTGACGGTCCACGTCGGGTCGGCGGCGGTGGCGGCCGAGGCGCGGCGCCTCGGCGGGCGCGTCGTCCGGCTGCGGCTGACCCGTCCTGTGCCGCTGCATCTCGGCGACGTGCTGCTGCTGCGTGACCCCGGGCGGGACCGGTCGGAGGTGCGGGTGCTCGCCGGGGCGAGCGTGCTCGACGTGCGCCCGCCGGCTTTGGGCCGCAGGGGTGCCGCCGGGCGGCGGGCGGCCCTGCTGGAAACGGCCCCGCTCGAAACGGCCCCGCTCGAAACGGCGCTGCAGGGAGGGGACCTGCCGGAGACCGCCGCTCCCGGCACGGCGTACGCGCTGCGCCTGCACCGCCTGTTGCGCGCCGCCGACCTGCGCGCCATGGGTGTCCCGCCGGACGTCCCGGGAACGTCGGGGGAGTGGTACGCCGACCCTGACCACTGGAAGGAGCTGGGCCGGCGGCTTGCGGAGGAGGCCCGGCGGTACGCTGCCGGCCACCCCCTGGAGCCCGCCATGCCGGTCGAGGCGGCCCGCCACCGGCTGGGCCTGCCCGACCGGCGGCTGGTCACCTCCCTGGTACGGCCGCCGCTCGCGCTCCACGGAGGGCGGATCGTGGCGGGTCCCGCGGGTCTGCCGGAGCCGGTGGCCAGGGCGGTCGAGCGGCTGCGACGGGACCTGGCGGCGCGGCCCTTCCAGGCGCCGGACGCGGGACGCCTGGCCGAGCTCGGGCTGGGCCCGCGGGAGCTGGCCGCGGCCGAACGGGCGGGGAGCCTGCTGCGGGTGGCCGAAGGAATCGTCCTGCTGCCGGGCGCCGACGCACGAGCGGCCGCAGTGCTGAGCCGGCTGCCGCAACCGTTCACGGTCAGCCAGGCCAGGCACGCACTCGGCACCACCCGCCGGGTCGTCGTGCCGCTGCTCGAACACCTCGACAGGGCGGGCCTCACCGAACGCCTGGACGAGGTGCACCGCCGCTGTCGACCACCCGCGCGAGGGCGATGACCGTCCAGCGGTGGCCGTCTCACAGCGGGTTCGGTGGACGGCGGGCACCGGGACACCGCCGCGGACGCGACGGGCCGGTGTGGCCGGGCCGCGGTGGCCGGTCGATGCGGGCGGGAGGGGTCAGCGCCCGGCGGGCTGGAACAGTTCGACGAGGTTGCCCGCCGGGTCGGTGAGCAGGATCTGGCGCCCGCCCGGCCCCGCGACGACCTCGCCGGAGAAGGACAGCCCCGACGCCCGCAACCGGGTGATCTCGGCGTCGAGATCGTGGACGACGAGATGGACGCGGTTGCGGCCCGGCGTGGGCGAGGTCTCCGGCGTGGCCCGGGCGCCGGAGCTCTGCGGCCCGGACAGCAGCAGCCGCAGCGGGCCGCGTACGACGTCGGCGAAGGCGGGAGCCGGGTGAGCGCGCAGGGTGAAGCCGAGATATGTGGTGTAGAAGCGCACGGCGGCGGCCACGTCGTCCACGATGTAGCGCACGCCGGCGGGTTCGGACGGTGTGGTCATGAGGGAACCTCCGGGGGCGTGGCACGGGCGAGAACGGGCAGCAGGTGGCGGATGCGGGTGTCGAGCTCCGCCGCCGTGCGCAGGAAGGCCGGGTAGCTCGCCTGGTCGCCGCCGCCCGTCGCGGCGGGGTCGGGAATGCTCCAGTGCGTTGGCCGCGGCCGGTTGCCGAACGCGGGATGCACCTCGCGGACCTTGTCGCACAGGCTGATCAGGTGATGGAAACGGCGGTGGTCCACGGCGTCCAGGTGGCGCGGCCGCAGGCCGGCGAGGTCGAGGCCGTACTCCTCCCGCAGGACGCGCACGGCGTTGGGATGCATGCGCGCTTTCGGGTGGCTGCCCGCGCTCATCACCTCCACGTGGCCGCCGCCGCGGTGACGTAGCAGCGCGGCGGCGATCGGCGAGCGGGCGCTGTTGCCGGTGCATGAGAACAACACCCGGGGACGGGCCTTGTCGCCGCCTGTCTC
>NZ_SMJZ01000315.1 GCF_004348345.1 Nonomuraea longispora | reverse complement strand
GTGGGAGATGCGCCGGGTCGAGTGGGGCGGTCGGGGGTCGGCGGGTTCGGGCTGGTTCGGCGGAACCGTCTAGGATCGGTACCGGCTGGCGGGGACCCCGTTACGGTCTGGCACGGCGACACGGATACCGATCAGGGCGCGGGTGATCAGGGGCCGCATCCGATGGTGCTGGTCACGTTCACCGCTCCCAGCTTCGGGCGGGTGCACGCCTCCCGCGATGGCGGGGCGCGTGCGGGAGCTGCTGCGCGTCTCCTACGTCAAGGTGGCCGAATCCCAGAAGCGAGGGGTGGTCCACCTGCACGTACTGGCCCGCCTCGACGGCGTGAACCCCGACGATCCGGATCAGGTGATCGCCTCTCCAGCGTGGGCGGATGCGAACCTGCTGACAGCCGCGCTCGCGCACGCTGCGGCACGGCGGGGGCGGCAACTGGACGTGCGGCCGATCCAACCCCGGGAGCTGGACCGGGCGCGGGTGGCCGGGTACCTGGCCAAGTACGCGACCAAGACCCTGTCCGACAGCATGAGCGGTCTCCCGGCTTCGCGGCCACGCACCGACGAACCGGGACTCGATGAACCCCGGACGCTCCCGGCGCACGTGGCGGCGCTAACGGCGACGGTGCGCAGGCTGGCACGCCTGGGCACCTGCCGTATCAACCGTGCAACCGGACTGTAAGTCAGGAGAAAGCGCCAGGATTAGGTTGATGTGCACCTGATCGAGTTTCCCGACTTCAAGGAGTCCGACGTAACCAGCACCGCTGTGTGGAGCGAACTGCGCATGACCTCCACGCCTCAGCTGTCCATCTCGATCTCACCGCACCTCACCGCCCTGGCGATGATCTCCGACGCGCTCGCCGGACGCCGCCGCGGCCTGCCGGAGCTCTGGCGCAAGGCGATCAGCTCCCGCGTCCGGCCGCAGGGACACCAGGCCGTACGGCCGCTCGCCGCACCCGGCTACTCGGTCGTACCCGACAGCCTCGTGCCCCGCACGCCCACCGACGGGGACGTCTCGGTGCGGGACCAGATCGACACCCTGCGCGACCTGCCGCCCGACGCCCTGATCAAGGATCTGGAGCAGGCGTTCGGCGACCGGCCGCTGCCGGCCCACTGGCGTCCGGCGGCCGAGCGGCCGGACCGCTGGCTGCACGGCTACGCCGGCGCCCTCGCCGACGTCTGGCACACCACGGAGCCGCTGTGGCGCCGCGCCCGCCCCCTGCTGGACAACGAGATCCGACGGGTGGGCGTCGCCGCCGTCCGCGGCGGCCCGGAGCTGCTGCTCGGCGCGCTCAACCACCGCATCACGTACGGCGAGCGCGGGCTGCTCATCGCCGACGTCGAGTCCAGCACGTACGAGCTGGGCGACAGAAAGATCGTCCTGGTGCCCATGCTGGCCGGCAAGGACGCCGTCATCGTCAGCCTGGACAACGAGCACGCGGTGTGGATCGCCTACCCGGTGCCCGGTGCCGACCAGCTGTGGCGTCGGCCCGGGGGAACGGCGCACGGCGAGTTGTCGGCGCTGATGGGGCCGGTCCGCGCGGACCTGCTCTGCGCGATGGAACAGCCCATGACCATGAGCATGCTGGCCGGCGACATGCAGGTGGCGCCCAGCAGCATCACCTACCACTGCGACCGGCTCATCGCCGCCCAGCTCATCAGCAGGGAGCGGCGCGGCCGCGAGGTGTGGATCGCCCGCACCCAGCGCGCCGACGAACTGCTGGAGATGTTCCGCCGCTGAGGGGGCGGGAAGGACGGAGAGCGCGCCGGAGAACCCGGCGCGCTCTCCGTTCGCGCGGATCAGCCCGCCTGGCCGAACTGGTAGAGCAGCTGGCCGTCGAGCTTCCAGCCCGGCTCGTTGGCCAGGATCTTGCGGGTGTGCGACGCGATCGCGAGGCGCCACCTGTTCTTGCCGGTCAGGCGGAACACCTCCACGTCGCCACCGGCCGAGGCAGAGGCGGGCGCGTAGCCCATCACGCCGTCGTCGCGGAACCTGCCGGTGCCCGTCAGACGCTCGCGCTCGGCCGGGGAGGCCGTGACGATGTAGGACGCCTTCTTCGTCCAGCGCAGCCGGTAGATCGGCTTGCCGCCGGGGAAGGGCTTGCGCGAGATGTAGTAGAGCGGCGTCCGCGTGACCTTCCAGCCGTGCCTGCTGACCGCGGTGTTCCGCTCCGACGCGCTCGCCGTGTAGAAGAACCCGCCGTCCTTCGTCACCAGCTCGTAGAGCTTCGCGCGCGGAGCGGCGGCGTTCGTGGCGGACGTCTCCGTGGCGGCGGAGGCCTGCGTGGTGACCCCGGCGCAGAGCGTGGCACCGAGCGCCACCGCGAGCCCCAGGCCGGCGGGGCGGGCCAGGCGGCCGAACGACAAAGCCATGAGAGGTTCCCTCCGATACGCTGACAAGTCCGCGACAAGCTAGCAGGGCACCTGGAGGGAACCAGTTCACTTCGGCATACGTGCAAGTGTTTCCGTGAGCGGCTAGAACGTCACCAGCGGGTCCCCGATGAAGTCGGCGATGAAGTTGACGAAGAAGAAGCCGAAGAACAGGAAGTTCAGCACGAGGATCACGTAGTGCCACGGCCGCGGGCGAGCCGGGCGCGGCAGCTTGCTGTTCAGATACATGAGCAAGAACGGGTAGAGCAGCGCGCCCAGGTTCGACATGTTGGCCGACCACTCCACCAGGGCCACCGGCAGCGATTGGAAGATGATGATCGAGATGATGACGAGCAGCACGATCATGAACGGGTAGTAGAAGCGCCGCGGATCCCCCTGGATGAGGGCGCGCAGGCGCGGGCTCGTGGCGTTGGCCGCGTCCGTCGTTACCCGGACCATCGCCTCGAAGATGCCGAGCTGCGTCGAGAACAGCACCAGCACGCCCAGCAGCAGCCCGATGAAGAAGACCGCCTGCCCGTACTCCGCGCCCAGCGCCGAGGCGACGAACGTCGGGACGTTCTCCCGTGTGGGCTTCTCGCCGGACATCGTGACGGCATGCGACATGAGGATCGTGGGCAACAGCATGCCGAGCACGGCGCCGACGAAGAACACCCCCCACATGTCGACCATCAGCAGCCTGTACCACCTGCGCCACAACCCCCGGTTGCGCTCGTCGTCGGGGAACGTGACGCCGCTGGCGAGGATCTCGCGCCGTTCGCCGCGCAGGCCCGAGATGAAGCCGACGCGATGGCCCATGCCGTAGCCCTTGTCGCGGTAGTGGCCCATGACGTACCAGTTGAGACCCGAGGCCAGCGCGGTGAACCCGGCCAGGCCGCCGAGTTGCGTGGCGGTGATCCCCTCCGGCGGCGCGGCCGGGGTGATGAAGCCGAGAATGCCCTCCCACCACTGGCTGAACGGCACCACGAGCAGGTCCACCGCCAGCAGCGCGAGCAGGACCGAGCCGACCATCACCCAGTTCGCCAGCTCCAGCACACGGCTGATCCGGCGGGCCAGCGCGGTGATGACGAACACCAGAACCAGCAGGGCGACGGCCCACCAGCGCGGCTCCAGATCCCCTGAGGGCGGCGGCGTGCCGTGGATCAGCGCGTACACCCCGTCTCCCGCCGACGAGGCCCAGCCGCCCGCGATGAACGCGAAGATCACGATCAGGACCGACAGCGGCACCCAGAGCGGCCAGCCCGGTGGGACCCGCCCCCAGCCGACCACCGGCGTCTCACCCGTCGCGAGAACGTACCGGGAGCACTCGACGTTGTAGAACGTCTGCAGCAGCGCCGAGACCAGGATCACCCAGCCGACGCCGATGAAACCGTACTGGCCCACGCTCAGGGGGCCGAGCAGCCACTCGCCGCTGCCGATCGAGATGCCGAGAGCGATCAGGCTCGGGCCGACGGCGTACTTGAAGAGTTCCTTGGGGCCGATCTTGGAGACCTTGAAGACCTCCTCCGGCGTGGGCAGGTCGGTGACTTCGAGATCCGGACGGCTGACTCCGAGTGGGTGCGACATCTCACTGCCTCCTGCGTTCACAGTGATCCCGAACCACGGCCGCAACAAGGCCCAATCGTGCGTGGGAACGCGCTCGTTCCCGGTCCGTGCGACACCCTCATGACCGGATCGCTGCGGCGGGCCCCGCCGGGCGGCACGGCGGGCCTATCCTTCGGTTCGTCAGTGAGTGCGGCTGAGGGGGCGGTCACGTGCGACGATCCGCACGACTCACACCGAACGGCAGGGCCGGGCGGGGTGCGCGGTTCACGGTGATCGGGTTGGCCGTGGTGCTCGCCGGTTGTGCCTGCGCCGGGTCACGTCCCTCCCTGCCGTCCGGCACGGCCGCTCCGTCCCCCGGCGGTGCGATCACCCCCCGGCCGCAACCCGGCACGCCGCTGCCCGCGATCCCCGCCGTCCCGGCCCGCTGCCCGCAGCCTCCGCTCCAGGCCGACGACCTCAGACCCGAGCCCGCCCCCGCGCCCGGCTGGCGGGTGCTCTGGCGCGACAGGCGGCCCGGCACGCTGGACGACCTCGCGGTGGGCCGCGACGGAGCCGTGTGGGCCGCCCACTCCACACAACGGGCGTCGGCCGGCGTGGTGGAGACCCGCTTCGCGGGCCTACGGAGATGGGAGGGCGGGCGACGGCAACGCTTCCCCTTGCCCGGAGCGCAGGTCACCGCGCTGGGGGCGGTCTCCCGCGACCAGGTGTGGGCGTACGGCTCGATGGACGGGCGCCCGGGGCTGGTGGCCGCCTACATGAACGACACGCTCGTTCCCCGGCACATCGTCACCTCACCCCGATCTCACCCGCCCACCGCCGGCCCCTCGTCCACAGGGTCGTCCGAGATTCCTTCCGATGACGCCTTCGCCGGTGGATCCCTCGGCTCGTACGGTACGGCGGCGCGCGGGCCGTGGGTCGTGTCGGGGCGGGCGGCGATGCGGTGGGACGGTTCGGGCTGGCCGGCGTACCGGCTGCCGTCCAGGGCGGGAGCCGTCGGGGGAGAGGGCGCGAACGTGTGGACGGTGAGCGGACCGCCCGTCCCGGGTGAGCCCGCCGCCGCTCGCTGGAACGGCTCGGCCTGGCAGGCGGTCGGCGTACCGGAGCTCGGCTTCCCGCGCGACGCCTCCTCGCCCAGGGTCCGGCTCGCCGACGTGGCCGTGCTCGGGCCCGGCGACGTGTGGGCGGTCGGCGGAGTGTCGTGGCTGGTGCCGGGGAGGTACGACGCGGAGGGGGAACCGCTGGAGCGGTCGCGCCCGGTGGCGCTGCACTGGGACGGCGGAGCGTGGCGCTGCCGGTGGGGGCCGGTGGGCACCACGTTCACCCAGGCGGAACCGGACGGCGCCGGTGGCATGTGGGTGCTCGACGCGACGGGTTCCCGTCTGCTGCGTCAGGTGGCGGGCCGCTGGACGTCCGCCGAGGTGGACGGCGTCGTCGCGGCGCTGGCGTGGCGTCCCGGCACCAGGGAGGTCTACGCCGCCGGTTCGGTCCCCGGTGACGGCGACCTCACCAGGGCCGCGCTCTGGCGGCACGGGTAGGACGTCCCGCGGCCCGACGACCAGCCCGGCGTCTCTGGAATCGGCGAGATGGTCACAGCGAGGGGGACGCGGTGACATAAGCGCGATCTTGTCCCAAGACATCCGGCAAAGCGGTGAGACGTTCCTCGCGTGGCGTTACACAACGTTACGAGAGTGACTACATAGAGTGATTGAGCCTTGTCACATCGTGATAACAGGGGGAGATCGTGAGAAGTAAGCTCATAGCCACAGGTGGCGCTCTCGCCACCGCCGCCGCGCTCGTCGCCATAGCCGGTCCTGCCCACGCTGAAGAAGAGGTCACCTGCGGCCTGAGCGTGTCCGACGCCACCCACACGCTTAGCATCGACCGCTGGGGCGTCTACGCGTCCCGTCGCGACGCCGACGCCTGCACCGACCGTCGCGAGCGGAGGGCGTACCGTTACGGCGACACGACGGCCCGTACCGAGGAAGCCGCGGAGAGCGGGGAGGCAGCCGAGTCGGAGCACGCTGAGAGCTCCGAGGAAGCCTATGAGGCCGAGGACGCGGAGACGTCGGAGGAAGCCGCTGAGTACGAGGAGGGATGGCACTCCGAGGAGGGCGAGCACGCTCATGAGGCTTGGCATTCCGAGGAGGCTGCGGAGTCGGAGGAGGGGTGGCACGCCGAGGAGGCTGCCGAGTACGAGGAGGGATGGCACGCCGAGGAGGCTGCCGAGTACGAGGAGGGATGGCACGCCGAGGAGGCTGCCGAGTACGAGGAGGGGTGGCACTCCGAGGAGGGCGAGCACGCTCATGAGGCCTGGCAGTCCGAGGACGCCGAGCACGCTGAGGAGCACGACACCACCGACCTGGAGGCCGTGGAGGACGACAGGTACGCCCAGGACGCCTGGAGCCGTGAGCACGGTGACAGGCCCCACCACCACGGCTACCACCCGTACCACCGCTGGGGCTGGCCGCGGTATGGCTACCGCGCCTGGGGACACCCCTACGCCTGGCCCGCCCCCTGGTACGGCCACCACTAGGCGGACGATCTGGTCAGGCCGGCGCTGAGAAGGACGGCCCGATGCTGTTCGGGCCTACTCCGTACGGTCCCGGGTCACCGTTGCGTGGCCCGGGACCCC
>NZ_SMJZ01000314.1 GCF_004348345.1 Nonomuraea longispora | reverse complement strand
GGGTTGGTGGCCGAAGCGGACGGGTTCGGGGCCGTGGAGGCGGACGGCGGGGTCGGTCATGCCCTGGTGGGGCCCGGCCAGCTCGGCCGCCGGCTCGATGACCGGCTCGGTCTCCCCCGCCGCCACGATCCGCCGTACCAGCCGCTCCCGCAGCTCCGCCGCGACCCGCGCGTGCGACGCGCGCCCCGCCAGGTTGACCAGCTCGTGCGGGTCGTTGTCCAGGTCGTACAGGGCCTGCTCGCGGTAGCGGGTGGCGGCCGGGACGTCCCACGGGTCGGCGTCCTCGGCGACGGCGTAGTACTTCCACCGGGACGTGCGGATGCCGCGCCCCACCTCCGACTCGCTCACCTGGAAGAACGCCTCTTCGGGCCACGGCGCGCGGGGGTCGAGCACCAGCGGCAGGAACGAGCGGCCCTGCATGGACGCGGGCACCGGCAGCCCGGCCGCCTCCAGCAGCGTCGGCGGCAGGTCGAGGGTGCTGACGGGACGCGAGATCGCGCCGCCCCCGTCGAAGCCGGGCCCGCGCAGCGCGAGCGGCACCCGCAGCGACGCGTCGTGGCAGGAGCGTTTGTACTCGCCGTTGCGGGTCTTGAAGTGGTTGCCGTGGTCGGAGGTGTACGCCACGATCGTGTCGTCCAGCAGGTCCATGCTGCGCAGCGCGTCGAGCAGCCGGCCGAGCCCTTCGTCCAGGCGCTTGACCTGGCCGAGATAGCCGCCCATGTGCCGGTGGGCCGTGCCGCCGAGCGCGGCCAGGTCCTGCGGCATCCAGCGGCCCTGATAACGCTCCTCGTAGCCGTCGGGGGCCGGGTAGTTGTCCACCTCGTTCTGGTGGTGCGGCTCCAGGAACGACAGGAAGAGGTAGAACGGCTCGACGTGGTGGTCGGCGACGAACCGCACGGCCGCGTCCACGAGGGCGTCGGAGCGGTAGCCGGGCAGCAGGACGGGCTCGTTCTCCTCGTCGTAGACGATGGTGCGGTAGGCGTCGGAGGTGTGCTCCAGCGCGTTCGCCGCCAGCCACGACCGGTAGCCGCCGCGTTCCTCCTCGGGCACCGGCTCGCTGCCCGCCAGGTGCCACTTACCGATGTAGCCGGTGGCGTAGCCCGCCTCCCCGAAGTGGTGCGCCAGCGTACGCTCCCCGGCCGGCAGCACGCGGCCGTTGCGGTAGACGCCCGTCGTGGTCGGGTAGCGCCCCGTCTGCAACGCCGAACGGGCGGGCGCGCACACCGGCTGCGGGGTGAGCGCGACCGTGGCCTGCGTGCCGTGCCCGGCCATTCTGCCGAGGTTGGGCGTGAGAGGGCCGACGGTGTCCCACCGCTGCTGGTCGGTGAAGACGACGATCACATTAGGGGGCACGTTCGGGCGCAAAAGGGGATCTCCTAACGGACTGACTATTTGATGCCGGTCAGCGCGATGCCACGGACGAAGTATCGCTGCGTGAAGACGAACAGGATGGCGGTGGGCACGAAGAGGATCACCGAGCCCGCGGCCGTAAGGTGCCACAACGTGAAGTACTCCTGGTTGAACAGGGTGAGGCCGACCGGGATCGTGCGCATCTCGGGCGTCGTGGTGGCCACCAGCGGCCAGAGGAACTCGTTCCACTGGAAGACGAACGTGAACAACCCGAGCACGGCCAGCGCGGGCCGGGTCTGCGGCAGGATGACGCTCCGGTAGATCCGCAGCTCGGACGCCCCATCGATGCGCGCCGCGCTGATCAGGTCGTCGGGGATCGGCTGGATGAACTGTCTCATGAGGAAGATCCCGAACGCGTCCATGAGGAACGGCGTGATCAACCCCTGGTACGTGTCGAGCCACCCCATGGTGGCCATCAGCACGTACAACGGGATCATCCGCACGAAGAACGGCACCATGAGCGTGGCCAGCAGCGCCACGAACAGCGTGTTGCGCAGCGGGAAGCGGAACTTGGCGAAGACGTACCCGACGAGCGGGTCGAACAGCAGGTGCGCGAGCGTGATCGCGCCCGCCACGACGAGGCTGTTGACGATGAAGTTGCCGAACGGCGCGCGCACGAACAACTCGGCGTAGTTACCCCATTGGGGCGAGTCCGGCACGAGGACCGCGTTCGCCGACAGCGTCTCCGCCTCGGTCTGCAACGACAGCGACACCATGTAGAGCAGCGGCACCACGGTCATGAGGCAGGCCAGCGCGAGCAGGGTGTAGAGCAGCGGCTTGCGCATCAGTACGTGACCTCCCCGCGCCGCCCCGCCCGCAGTTGCACCAGCGTGAACGCCACGATGACGACGAGCAGCAGCACCGACTGCGCCGAGGAGTAGCCGAAGTCCCTGGCGCGGAAGGCGACGTTGAAGATGTGGAAGACCGACAGGTCGGTGGCGTCGCCGGGACCTCCGTTGGTGATGATGTACGCCTGCCCGAACGCCTGCAGCCCCGAGATGACCGCCATCACCGAGACGAACAACGTCGTGGGCGCGAGCAGCGGCAGCGTGATCCGCCAGAAGCGGCGCCACGCGTCGGCCCCGTCGATCTTGGCCGCCTCGTGGTACGTCTCCGGGATGCCCTGCAGCCCGGCCAGGAACAACACCATCGTGTAGCCGACGCTCTGCCAGAGCGTGACGGCGGCGATGGTGAGCAGCGGCGAGGTGTTGAGCCAGGTCTGCTCGGGCAGCCCGGACGCGCTCAGCACCCGGTTCAGCACCCCGAGCTCGGGGTCGAGGATGTTGCGCCACAGCAGCCCGACGATCGCCACCGAGGTCAGGTACGGCACCAGCAGCAGCACCCGGAACACGACCCGGCCCCTGAGCGGCTGGTCGAGCGCCAACGCCAGCGCCAGCCCGAGCACGATCGAGCCGAGCACCACGATCACCGAGAAGACCGCCGTGACCAGGAACGAGTGCCGCACCGCCGGGTCGGCCAGGGCCTGCGTGTAGTTGCCCAGCCCGGCCCACTGGTCGGCCTGCGGCCCCGTGCGCAGGCTGGTGGTCATCACGTTGCCGATCGGCAGGTAGAAGAAGGCCGCGAAGAACAGGATCGCGGGGATGAGGAACAGGTAGGCGGTCCGTGCGTAGCGACCCGAGAGCGTGCGTGGCCTCAGCATGGCCGTGCTCCGCTCCCGCCGCCGGTCGTCGTGCTCGTCCTCATGTGAGGAAGCCCTCCGCCGCCTCGGCGAACGCGCGCAGGGCGTCGGCGGCCGGCTTGTTCTGGATGATGACCTGCTGGTAGACGACCTTGAGCTGTTCGTCCCACTTGCCGAGCTGGCCGGTCAGGCGCACCTCCTGGGTGGAGTCCTTGGCGATCGGCAGCGCCTCGGCGAACACCTTGACGGCGTCGTCCTGCTGCACCTCGGGCAGGTCGGCCCACGAGACGCGCGGCATGAGCATGCCGGTCTCCTTCGTGGCGGCCTGCTCGACCTCCAGGGCGGTGATGCGCTTGATGAAGTCCCACGACAGGTCGGGTCTGGTGGCCTTGGCGGGCACCAGCATGCTCGTGCCGGCCGCCTGGGTGACCTGGGTCTTGTTCTTCAGCGGCGGCGCGACGCCGAGGTCGATGTCGGCGCTGGTCTTCGCGATCGGTTCGAGGTCCCAGGGGCCGGTGAGGATCATCGCGGCGCGCTTGGCGGAGAACAACTTCTGCGGGCCCGAGTAGTCGGTGCTCGACACCGGCACCGGGGCCACCTTGTGCTTGTGGATCAGGTCGGCCTGGAACTGCAGGGCGGCGATCGCGTCCTCGATCGGCGTCATGACCTTGCCGGTCTCCGGGTCGAAGGGGGTGACGCCGGCCTGCATCATCCACGGCCAGATGTAGGTGTGGTCCTGGTTGAGCGCGACGCCGTGCACGCCGTCCGTGGTCAGCTTCTTCGCCGCGGCGAGGAACTCCTCCCAGGTGGTCGGCGCTTCCAGCCCGGCCGCGCTGAACATGCCCTTGTTGTAGAGCAGCGTGTTGCAGGTCAGGTGGAGCTGTACGCCGTACACCTTGCCCTGGTAGGAGTTGCGCTCGACGGCGACCGGCTGCCAGTCGGAGGGGAAGCCCATCGCCTCGCCGTCACGGTCGACGTAGTCCTGCAGCGACCGGGCGTTGCCGGAGATGGCGAACTCCTGCACCCAGCCACCCGGCTCCTCGACCACGTCGGGCACGGTGCCGGAGGCGAAGTCGGCCAGCAGCCTGGTGCGCAGGTCGGGCCACTGGTATTTCTGCAGGTTGACCTTGACCTTGTTGGCCTGCTCGAACTCGGCGATCACCTTGCGGTAGGCCTGGTAGTCGTGTCCGGCGTTCCAGTAGACGGTGAAGGCGCCGGGGGCCGCGGTCTGCGCGGGCGGCGCTCCCGCGCAGGACGACAACACCGGCACCGCGGCAGCCGCGCCGGCCAGGCGGAGCACGTCACGGCGGGTCAGTCGGTGGGCGTGGGAAGACATCTCGGATTCCCTTCTAGGAGGAGCCCCGCCGCAGGAAGGTCCAGGACCGGACGATCTCGCGGGCGGGCGGCGGCTCCTCGGCCTGGAGGCGGTCGAAGAGCAGGCGTACGACGTCGGTGTAGTCGTGGCGGAGCGGGCCGACGGTGCTGAGCTGCGGCTTGCTGATGAGACCCTCGTCGATGTTGCCGACGCCGATCACGGCCACGTCGTCCGGCACGCGCAGCCCGGCGTCCCTGGCGGCCCAGATCGTGCTGATCGCGGCCCGGTCGGAGGCCGCGAAGATCGCGTCGGGGCGGTCGGGAGAGCTCAGCAGCTCGGCGGCGGTCTGGTAGGCGGAGACGCGGTCGTCCGCGCCGGAGGTGACGATCCGCGGGTCGACGCCGTGCCGTTCGAGTGCGGTGGTGTAGCCGAGCAGCCGGCCCGCGGGTTTGTCGCGGTAGAGCTCGAAGCGGTGCGCCATGAACGCGATGCGGCGCCTGCCCTCCGCCAGCAGGTGCTCGACCGCCTGCGCGCACGCCTCGGTCTCGGGCGTACGGACGACGTCGCACCCTTCGAGCCCGCTCTCGTTGCTCAGCACCACCATCGGCAGGCCGGTGGCGGCGAGCCCGGTGAGCAGGTCGTGGGTGAAGTGGTCGCCGACGACGTTGACCAGCGCGCCGTCGGCGATGCCGCCGCGCAGCACGTCGACGGCGGCGCTCGCCCGCGCCTCCGAGTAGACGGTGAGCGTGACCACGGAGTAGCCGCGGGCGTCGGCCATCTCGTGCAGGTCGGTGGCCAGCCGCTCGTCGCTGGGAACGCCGCCGAGCGAGCTCAGCACGAGGCAGACCCGCTGTGTGCGGCGCTTGCGCAGGCTTCTCGCGGCCTGGTTGGGGGTGTAGCCGAGCTGCCTGGCGGCGTCGAGCACCCGCTGCCTCGTCTCGGCGGCCACGGGACGGTCGCGGCCGCTGAGCACGTAGGAGACGGTCGCCACGGACACGTTCGCCAGCTCGGCCACCTGTCGTGCGGTAGGTCTCATGTTAGTCGAATAACGTAGCATTCCCGACAGGGATAAAGGGTATATTTCTGGGGAAACATCGCGCACACCGATGGACATATGGGGAACATCACGCCTCGGAACCCAGGCGTGTGAATCGATTAACACCCTATTTCGCACGACCCGCCCGATCAATAGGTGAGCCCGCCCGGTGTTCCAGCCCCTGCTCTCGACCACAGCGTGGCGAAAGGCATTTTCCACCACTCTCCGTTACCTTTCCTGATGAACGGGGGGAGGATCTGTGGACGATCTGGTCATGGGGAGGGTGTCGCGCCGGGTGTTCGTCACCGGCACGTTCGCGGCGCTGGGGCTCGGCACGGCCCTGGAGAAGCCGGCGGCCGGGGCGGCGGCGCGGCCGCGGAGGACGGTGCTGCGAGCCAGGCCCGCCAAGGTGAAGCTGGGCAAGCGCACCGTCTCCACCTGGACCTACAACGGCGTGCTCCCCGGCCCGCTCATCGAGGCCACGGCCGGCGAGACCGTCGCCGTCAAGCTGGTCAACGACCTGCCCGATCCGACCACCGTGCACTGGCACGGCATCGCGATCGACTTCCCCATGGACGGCGCCCCCGGCTTCTCCCAGGCCTCCACCCGGCCCGGCGGCACGTTCGACTACGTCTTCAAGGTGCCCGATCCGGGGACGCACTGGTATCACTCGCACGTCGGCACCCAGCTCGACCGCGGGCTGTACGGCCCGCTGATCGTGGCCGACCCGCGCGAGCCGCTGCGCTACGACGAGGAGTTCACGGTCGTGCTCGACGACTGGCTCGACGGTGTCAACGGCACCCCCGACGACGCCCTGCGCCGGCTGAACTCCTCCACCGAGCACGACGACAGCCTGCGCAGCGAGGCGCTGGGCGGCGTGGCCGCCGAGCTGCGCCACCCGCTTTACCTGATCAACGGCCGCCCGCCGGCCGCACCCAGGACGTTCGCCGCCTCGCCCAGGCGGCGCGTCAGGTTCCGGGTCATCAACGCGGGCGCCGACACCGCCTTCCGGGTCGCGCTCGGCGGGCACCGCATGACCATCACCCACACCGACGGGTTCCCGTGCTCGCCTGTCACCGTGGACACGTTCATCATCGGCATGGGCGAGCGCTACGACTTCGTCGTCACCCTCAAAGCAGGCGCGTTCCCGCTGGTGGCGCAGGCTGAGGGCAAGGGCGGGCGGGCGTACGCGGTGGTGCGGACCTCGCGTAAGGCCGACGCGCCGCCGTCGCGCGTCAAGGTGCCCGAGCTCAAGCGACGGATGCTGAAATATCAGGACCTGAACGCCC
>NZ_SMJZ01000313.1 GCF_004348345.1 Nonomuraea longispora | reverse complement strand
CCCCGGCACCACACCCTCCGCCACCGCGCTCTCCGGCACCGCACTTTCCGATCCGGACGGCGCCGCGCGCCCCGGCCCCGCGGCTTCCACCAGGGCCGGCGACCCCGTACCACCCCTGCGGGAACCCTCGACCGGCCACGCGGTGGGGCCCTTGTGGGGCAACCAAGCGTGCGCTAGCTTGGCTAGCGATGAGCGGTGACACCTGTGCCCACCCGGCCGCCCACGGCGAACTGGTCATCCGGCGCTGCACCGGCTGCGACCGCCGCAGTCACCTCCCCGAACCGGCCTGCCCCTGGTGCGGCACCCGGGACTTCCGCTGCGAACCGGTCTGCGGCGAGGGCGTGGTGCACACCTTCACGGTCGTGCACCGCTCGTTCGCCCCCGGCTACCAGGGCCGCGAGCCGTACGTCGCGGCCTGGGTGGACCTGCGGGAAGGCCCGAGGGCGTTCGGCCATGTGGTGGGGTGCGCGCCGGAGGAGGTGCGCGTCGGCATGCCGGTGCGCGTGACGTTCATAGAGGACCTACCCCATTGGAGACCCGCGTGAAGCTGGGCAACGTGCTGATTCCCGTCGCCGACCTGGACGAGGCGATCGCCTTCTACGGGCTGCCGGTGAAGTTCCGCGACGGCGACAGGTTCGCGGCACTCGACGGGGGCGGGGTCACCGTGGCGCTGGCCGGGCCCGCCGAGCACGTCACCGCCTCGGCCGCGCCCTCGTACAAGGTGGACGACGTGGCGCGGGCCGTGCGGGAGCTGACGGGTCGCGGCGCCGAGGTGGTGCGGGCCGCCGAGGACGGGCCGCACGAGAGGCGGGCCGTGCTGCGCGACCCCTCAGGGAACGTCTTCGTGCTCTATTCGCCCCTCTGACCAGGCCCTCTGATGTGGAGGCACCCCCCATGGCACGATCACCGTACGGCAACTACGGCCACGCGATCCTGACCGCGGGAGCGCTGCGCACACCCGACAGGGTGGCGCTGACGTACTGCGGAGAGCGGAGCCTCACCTACGACGAGCTCAACAGGAGCGTCAACCGCCGCGCGAACGCCCTGATCGCCGCCGGGATCACGCCGGGGCGGCGGGTAGCGGTGCTGCTCAACGAGACGTTGCGGGTGGCCGAGGTCTACCTGGCGCAGGCGAAGATCGGGGCGGTGACGGCGGCGCTGAACCCGTACTGGCCGGTGGAGACGGTGCGGGACGTGGTGGCCGCCTCGGGGTGCACGGCGCTGGTCCACGACGGGACGGTCGCGGGGGTGGTCGAACAGATCAGGGACGGCCTCCCGGCGGTGACCACGTGGATCGACGTACGCGAGCCGCCGGCGGGTTCGGACGCCGAGCCGCCGCTCGGCGGGTTCCACGACGCTCCGCTGGCGCTGTACTACACCTCGGGGACGACGGGGCTGCCGAAGGCCGTCGTGCACACGCACGCGTCGTCGCTGGCCACGGCGCAGATCTGGCTGGACGTGCCGCGCGGGCCCGACGCGGTGTTCGGCACGGGCGCGATCATCTGGGGCATCGGCTTCCCCGCCATCGTCGGGCCCGCCCTCTACGCGGGCATGCGGCTGGTGCTGGAGCAGGACTGGGGCCCGGCGAACTTCCTGCGCGTCGTCCCCCGCGAAGGGGTCACGCACGTGTCGCAGATCCCCTCGTTCTACGCCGCCCTGCTGGGCTCTCCCGGTCATGAGGACGTCGACCTGTCGTCCATCCGGGTGATCATGCTGGGCGGGGAGCCGCTGACCGCGACGATGCTCGACCGGATCAGGGCCAGGCTGCCGCAGGCGGCGGTGTTCTCGTACTACGGCCAGACCGAGGCGCCGTACACGTGCATGGGACGGGTGGACGACGGCTCGGTCCCGCTGGGGTCCTCCGGGCGCGCCCGCACCGGCAACGCGGTACGGATCACCGACCAGCGCGGCCACCGCGTGATCGACGAGGTCGGCGAGATCAACCTGGCCGGGCCGCACCGGATGGCGGGCTACGACGGCCCGCCGGAGCGCATGGAGGAGGTGCTGCGCGGCGAGTGGTACGTCGGGGGCGACCTCGGAACGCTCTCCGCCGACGGCGTGCTGCGCGTGCTCGGCCGCCGCGAGGACGCCATCGTCAAGGGCGGCGTCTGGACGCAGCCCGCCGTGATCGAGGAGGCGGCCTCCGCCCTCGACGGCGTGGCCGAGGCGGGCGCGGTCGGCGTGCCGGAGGGCGCGGCGGAGCAGCGGGTGCTGCTGGCGGTCGTGCCGCGCGCCGGGCACTCGCTGGACGCCTCCAAGATCACGTTGTCGCTGGCCGACACGCTCCCCGCCCACCAGCGGCCCGACCACATCGTGGTGGCCGCGGAGCTTCCGCACGCGCAGGACGCCTCCGGTGGCCCCGGCAAGCTGCTGCGCAGGAAGATCCGCGAGCTGTACGGGTGAGCGCGTACGAGCACGAGGTCAAGGCGCTGCTGCGCGAGGCGGGAGTTCCGGTCCCCCGCGGGGTCGTGGTGTGCGACGGCGACTTCGGCGCGGCCGGCGAGCTGGCCGAGCCGCTCGTGCTGAAGGCGTTCGGCCCCGGGCTGGTGCACAAGTCGGAGGC
The DNA here is from genome assembly GCF_004348345.1 of Nonomuraea longispora. Classification (GTDB taxonomy): domain Bacteria; phylum Actinomycetota; class Actinomycetes; order Streptosporangiales; family Streptosporangiaceae; genus Nonomuraea; species Nonomuraea longispora. The sequence goes on along the minus strand of NZ_SMJZ01000313.1, from coordinate 4,273 downwards.
CGGGGCCGTGGTTTTGGGCCTGAGGCACGGCGAGCTCGCGGCGGCCGCCGAGGCGATGGCGGCACGGCTGGAGGTCGCGGGGTTCCTTGTCGAGGAGCAGGCGGAGGCCGGGGTCGAGCTCATCGTGGGCCTGGTGCGCGACCCGGGGTTCGGGCCGGTGGTGCTGGCCGGGCTCGGCGGGGTGTGGGCTGAGGCGCTGGCCGACACGGCGCTGCGGCTCTGCCCGCTCACGGAGCAGGACGCCCGGGGCATGCTGGCCTCGCTGCGCGGGACCGCGCTCCTGCGCGGGTGGCGCGGCGGCCCGCCCGTGGACGTGGACGCGGTGGTCGAGTTGCTCATGACGGTCGCGGGCACCGGCGGGCTGTGGGAACGGCTGGAGCTGGGCGAGTTCGAACTGAACCCGGTCATCGCGGGACCCTCCGGGGTCGTGGCCGCCGACGCCCGCCTTCTCCCCGCCGCGGCCCCCGCACGGGCGCGGGCGAGACCGCCTGCCGACTTCCTGCCGCTCTTCGAGCCCAGGGCCGTGGCCGTCGTCGGCGCGTCCACGACCCGGCCGGGCTTCGGCAACCTGTTCCTCGGCTTCTACCGCGACGCGGGCGTCCCGCTGGTGGCGGTGCATCCCGAGGCGGACGAGGTGTCGGGCGTGCCCGCCGTACGCTCCCCCGCGCTGGCCAAGGTGGACTACGCGCTGGTCGCCGTGCCGGCCGAGCGGTGCGCCGACGTCGTACGGCAGGCGCACGGCATCCCGTTCGTGCAGGTGATGAGCGGCGGCTTCGGCGAGGACGGGCGGCACGAGCTGGAGCGGGACCTGGTCGAGGCGGCGCGGGCGGCGGGCACGCGGCTGCTCGGGCCCAACTGCATGGGCGTCTACTGCCCGCGCGGCCGGCAGACGTTCGTCGGCGGCGGGCTCGGTCCGGCCGGTTCCGTGGCCCTGATCTCGCAGAGCGGCGGCCTGGCGGGCGAGGTGATCAAAGTCGGGGAACGGCGCGGGCTGGCGTTCAGCCGGGTCGCCACGGTCGGCAACGCCGCCGACGTGACCCCGGCCGAGCTGCTGCGCTGGCTGTCCGGCGACCCGGAGACGCGGGCGGTCGGGCTGTACCTGGAGGATCCGCGCGGCGGCCGGGAACTGTACGAGGCGCTGCGGGCCACGGACCTGCCCGTGGTGCTGCTCGTCGGCGGGCGCAGCGGGCAGGGGCAGCGGGCGGCGGCCTCCCACACGGGCGGGATGGTCAGCGACCGGCGGATCTGGGAGGCGGCGGCCGAGCAGGCGGGCGCCGCGCTGGTGTCGGGCCAGGACGACCTGATCGGGGTGCTGGCGTACTTCCAGGCGCACGGCTCGCGGCCTGCCTCAGGGGACGGCGTGCTGGTGGTGGGGCCGAGCGGAGGCGCGAGCGTGCTGGCCGCCGACGCGTTCGACGCGGCGGGGGTGCGGCTCGACCCGCTGCCGGACGACGCGTACGACGAGCTGCGCACGCTGGGGGTGGTCGCGACGGGCAATCCGCTGGAGGTGCCCGTCGGGCCGCTCGGGCGGGCCGGGCTCGTGGCCGACGTGATCGGCGCGATCACGCGGCGGCGGCCGTACCGGGACGTGGTGGCCCACGTGAACGTGCAGGCCTTCTTCACGTACGGGAACGCGGCCGAGCCCCTGCACGCCTACGCCAGGGCGGTCGCGGGGGCCCAGGACGCGCTGCCGGGCACCCGGATCACCCTCGTCACCAGGAACGGCGACTGCGCGCCCGGGGGCGTCGAGGACGAAGTGAGGCGGATCTCGGCGGCGGCGGGGATCCCCGTCTACCGCTCCATGGAGGCGGCCGCGGCGGCCGTCGCCGGAGGAGGACGTCATGGGGTTGCTTGACGGCAAGGTCGCGCTGATCACCGGTGGAGCCCGGGGCATGGGGGCGGCGCACGTACGGCTCTTCTTGGAGGAGGGCGCGCGGGTGGTGTTCGGGGACGTGCTGGACGACGAGGGCAAGGCGCTGGCGGAGGAGACGGGCGCGGTCTACGTACGTCATGACGTGACGAGCGCGCGGGAGTGGGAGCGCGCCGTGGCGCTGGCCACCGACCTGTACGGCAAGCTCGACGTCCTGGTCAACAACGCAGGGATTCTGAAATATCGGCGCATTCACGAGATGTCACCCGCAGACTTCGACCAGGTGATCGGCGTCAACCTCAAGGGCTCCTGGCTGGGGATCAAGTCGGTGATCGACCCCATGAAGGCGGCCGGGCGCGGCGCCGTCGTGAACATCTCCTCGATCGAGGGTTTCATCGGCGCCGAGGGGTTGTCGGCGTACTCGGCCTCGAAGTTCGGGCTGCGCGGGATCACCAAGTCGGCGGCGCGGGAGCTGGCCAGGCACAAGATCCGGGTCAACTCGGTGCACCCCGGCGCGATCGACACCGCGATGGCCATGAACCCCGACCTGGTGAACGAGGTGGACGCCGAGACGTTCGTGAAGTCCATGGTCATCAAGCGGTTCGCCAAGCCGGTCGAAGTGTCGCACGTGGTGGCGTTCCTGGCGTCCGACCGGGCCAGTTACTGCACGGGCAGCGAGTTCACGGTGGACGGAGGGCTGCTGACGGGGGCTGGATACTAAGATCTCACCACAAGGTAGATCTTTTGGGTTTAAACCACCTGGATCGGACATTTCTGGCAGCATCCTGACCTGCGGTTCTTTCCCAAGAAGAGTCGACTCTCTCTTGGGGCGTGCTTGACCTGGGGTTACCAAACGGTAACCTCGCTCATCGCAGGAGATGACAAGCCGCCGGTTTCGTCACACCAGTCACAGGGCGCCTCTTACCCAGGTCTGCGTGGACAGAAACCGGTCTTGCCCGGAAGGTTCCCCCACGCCTCCATGACGCCAGAGATGCAGAAGTTCATCGAGCTGCTAGAGCGCCAGCTCGGCTACTCGGAGAAGGCCGGCGCGTACACCAAGTTCGGCTCCTGGTACGGCAAGAACGTCGAGTTCGACGCCGACTACAGCTCCGCCCCGTGGTGCGACATGATGCTGTCCTGGGCGGCGCACAAGCTGGGCTACGAGGAGTGGATCGGCCAGTTCGCCTGGACGGTCGCCCACGCGCGGTGGTTCAAGGAGCAGGGCGCGTGGGGGAAGAAGCCCAAGCCCGGCGCGATCGTCTTCTACGACTGGAGCGGATCCAACAAGATCGGCAGGATCGACCACGTAGGGGTCGTGACGCGGGTCGAGGGCGGCACGATCCACACGATCGAGGGCAACGTCGACGGCGGCGTGGCCAAGCGCAAGGAACGCGACACGAGCAAGGTCGTCGGCTACGGCTACCCGGAGGAGATCAAGGCCCGCCTGGACGAGGAGGTCGCCCAGCAGGCCAAGGAGGCCAAGAAGAAGGCGGAGGAGCGGGCCGAGGAGCCGTCCAGGCCCGGCAATGACGTCGGCGTGCTCGAACTTCCCGAGAACGAGGCGCTGTCCGCCATGATCCCGCATGCCGAACGCGGCGAGCCCGCCCGCGCCCCCCACTCCGGCGGCCGCGACACCGCGCCCAGCCCGGCCCCGTCGAAGAAGGCCGAGCAGGCCACCTCCCAGGCCACCGACAGCACCACCGGCAGCACCACCGGCAGCACCACCGGCAAGGAGCCCGCCAAGAAGGCCAAGCACGCCAAGCCGTCCACGGCCGACACCACGGCCGCGACCGCCGACCCGCTCCCCACGCACGTCGACACCACGGTCACCAGCCCGATGCCCGCCGTGTCGACGCCGACGCTGGTCGGCTCGGCACTTGTGGCCGCGCTGGCGCTGCTCGCCGTGGCCAAGACCCGCCGGCTGCGGGCGAACGCGGCCGCCGCGGCCGCCGCGGCCGCGGCGAGTTCCCGCCCGGTCCGCTCGAAGGCCGGGCACCGCCGCCGCCGCTCCGCCGCCACCGCGCCCCGGCGCCGGCTCGCCACCCGGCCGTTCGACCTGGCCACCGACGCCCCCGACCTCCGTACGACGGACACCGCCGCCGCGCACGCCCCACGCCACACCACGGCATCCGGCTCCCCGCACCACACCACGACGCCCGGGTTCACGCGCCACACGACCGACAGCACGGTGGTCGGCCCCGCCTTCGACCCGGCTCCCGCCGAGACGGGGCCGCTCGAGATCGTCCTCGACACCGGCCCGCTCGACCGCGTCGTGGACACCGGCCCCTTCGAACGCATCGTCATCCCGGGTGCGACCAGCAGCTTCGACGCCTTCGCCCCCATCCGGAACACCGGCACGGACCCCTTCGCCCCGCTCGTCACCGGCACCCACCCCACCGGCAC
>NZ_SMJZ01000312.1 GCF_004348345.1 Nonomuraea longispora | reverse complement strand
GGGGCGGCCGAATCCGCTGGTCCAGGTACGGTTGCTGGCGCCGGACGGCGTCGAGGTGCCGGTGGGCGAGGTGGGGGAGATCTGCGCGCGGGGCAAGACCCTCTTTTCCGGATATTTCGCCCGACCCGACTTAAATGCGGCTAAGTCAGCGTACGGCTGGCACCACACCGGCGACCTCGGCCGCCGCGAACCCGACGGCACCATCACCTTCATCGGCCCCAAGCTGCGCATGATCAAGTCAGGGGCCGAGAACATCTACCCCGCCGAGGTGGAGCGGGCGCTCACAACACATCCGTCGGTGGCCGACGCCGCCGTCATCGGGGTGCCCGACCCCGTCTGGCAGCAGGCGGTCAAGGCCGTCGTCGTGCTCCACCCGGGCGCGGCGGCGACGGGCGAGGAGCTCATCGGGCACGTCAAGGCGTCGCTGGCGTCGTACAAGAAGCCTCGGGAGGTCGTGTTCGTGGACGGGATCCCGAAGCGCGGTCCCGCACCCGACTACGACGCCCTCGACGCCACGCACGGCGGAGGCGGCTATCCGGGCGACTAAAATGCAAGCCAACTATCAACTGATGGGCTACTCTCATATTTATGCGACTTCCCATCGAACGCCACCCGGAACACCCCTTCGACCCGCCCGCCGGTCTGCGCGGGCTGCCGGCGATGAGCCGCCTGGATTTCGCCGACGGCCACCTGGGCTGGCTGGCCACCACCGACGCCGCGGCCCGCACGGTGCTCGGCGACCCCAGGTTCAGCGCCCGCCAGGAGCTCAAGCACGTCGCCACGCACTCCTCACGTCCTGGCGGACCCGGCCACGCGGCTCCGCCGGGCTTTTTCGGCACCATGGACCCGCCTGAGCACACCCGCTACCGCCGGCTGCTCACCGGCCAGTTCACGGTGCGCAGGATGCGCCTGCTGGAGCCGCGCATCGAGCAGATCGCCGCCGAGCAGCTCGACGCCATGGCCGCCGCCGGGCCACCCGCCGACCTCATGACGGCGTACGCGCTGCCGATTCCGTCCATGGTCATCTGTGAGCTGCTCGGAGTCCCGTACGCCGACCATGACTTCTTCCAGGAACGCAGCTCGCAGCTCGCCATCCCCGGCGGCGACCCCGCTGCTGTCGGCGACCTGACCGCCTACCTGCACGAGCAGGTACGGCGCAAGCGCTCGGCGCCCGGCGACGACCTGATGAGCGGCCTCACCGCCGACCTGACGGACGAGGAGCTGACCAACCTCGCCCTGCTCCTGCTCGTCGCCGGCCACGAGACCACCGCCAATATGCTGGCCCTCGGCGTGTTCGCGCTCCTGGAACAGGGCACGCCCCCGGAGTCCGTCTCGGACGACGCCGTCGAGGAACTGCTGCGCTGGTTGTCGATCCTGCACCAGGGCGGGCCGGCCCGTACCGCGCTCGAGGACGTCGAGGTCGCGGGCGAGCTGGTCAGGAAGGGCGAGACCGTCGTCCTCTCCCTGCCCGTCATCAACCGCGACCCGTCCGTCCACGACGACCCCGAAACGCTCCGGCTCGACCGCGGCGGCGCGCGCCGGCACCTGGCGTTCGGCCACGGCGTGCACCAGTGCCTCGGGCAGCAGCTCGCCAGGATCGAGCTGCGCATCGGCTACCGCGCCCTGTTCGAGCGTTTCCCGGGGCTGCGGCTGGCCGTCCCCGCGACCGAGGTGCCGCTGAAGCACGACGCCACGGTGTACGGCGCCACCAGCATGCCCGTGACCTGGCCCACGAGCTGACGAGGGCGGTCACAGGACGGCCAGCGGGGTGAGCGGGCTCCCGGTGCCGCCCTCGATCCTGAGCGGCGCCGCCACGAACACGAAGTCCGTACGCCCGGCCGCGCCCAGCTCCTCCAGCCAGAGCATCTCGATCAGGTGCACGCCGTGCCGGTGGAGGAGGATGAGGTGCAGGTCGTCGGCGAGGTCTTCCTCGGCGCGACCGCGCGCGTCGAGCCCGCCGATCGCGGCGTTGTCCGCGGCGACCGCCGCGACGTCGTGCGCGGCCAGCCACCGGCCGGCCGAGGCCGACAACCCCGGCTGGCCCGACCAGTACTCCTCGCGCGAGCGTTCCCACACCAGCGGCCAGCCCGTACGGATCACCGCGACGTCCCCCGGCCGCGGGGTGGCGAGGCCGGCCAGCAGGTCCGCCGTGATCCGGTGACCGGGCGGCAGGTGGTCGAGGCCGAGATGGCGAGGCACGTCGAACAGCACGCCCCTGGCGACAACCCCGCCCACCCGCTCGATGCCGCAGCGGGTGGCGCCGTAGGAGCGCACCCGGGCCGCCGGGTGGCCGTTGTAGAGCTCGTCGCCCGACCACATGTGGCACAGCGCGTCCATGTGGGTCGTGGTGCCGTGGTGGCTCACGACCAGCGCGTCGTCGGCCACCTTCAGGCCCTCGCCGATGGGCCGCGCCCCGGCCGCGTAGTCGCCGCCGTCCACCGACATGAAGTGCTGCGGCAGCGGGCGGCCCGGCAGGTGCGGGACCGTCGTGGGCGCGGGCGAGGAGGTGGCGCCCCTGATCGGCATGGCCAGGCTCAGCACCTCGCCCGTGGTGGCGCTGCGCAGCGCGTCGAGCACCACGGCGGGGGTGAGGAGGTTGAGAGTGCCACGCTGATCATCTGGGCCGAATCGTCCCCAGTTGTTAGGCTCGTCTACCACTGAGCTCCCCTTTCTCCGCGGAGGTCTGATGCACTGCGATCCCCGGTTCTCCGGCGTACGCGAGGTCTTCGAGCGCCATTTCTCCGACGGCGAGGAACTGGGCGGCGCCCTGGCCGTCTACCTGGACGGCGAGCTGGTGGTCGACCTGTGGGGCGGGGTCGCCGACCGGCACACCGGCCGGCCGTGGCAGCGGGACACGCCCGCGTTCGTCTACTCCTGCACGAAGGCGTTCACCGCCGCCGTGCTGCTGCAACTGGCGGAGCGGGGGCAGGTTGACCTCACCGCGCCGGTCGCCGACGTGTGGCCCGAGTTCGCCGCCGAGGGCAAGGCGGCCGTCACGGTCGAGCAGGTGCTCACCCACCAGAGCGGGCTTCCGGTGATCGAGGATCCCGTGCCGGTCGAGGAGTTCGAGGACCACGCGGCGATCGCGGCCAGGCTCGCCGCCCAGGCGCCGCTCTGGGAGCCGGGGACGGCGCACGGCTACCACGCGCTGACCTACGGGTTCCTGCTGGGCGAGGTGATCAGGCGGGCGACGGGCAAGACCGTCGGGGACCTGGTCGCCGCGGAGATCGCCCGCCCTCTGGGGCTGGAGCTCTGGATGGGCGCGCCGGACAGCGTGATCGCGCGTACGGCGCGGCTGCAGGCGGGCGAACGCGCCCAGGCTCCCGCCCCCACGGAGGCCGCGGCGGGCGGGCGGGCGAACGACGTGCTGGCCGAGGTGACCAGAGCGGCGCAGGACCCACAGAGCCTGATGAACCGGGCGCTCGGCAACCCCGGCATGCGCCTGCTCAAGGGAGGCGCGAACCATCCGGTCATCCTGCGCGCCGGATGGCCGGCGGCGGGAGCCGTCGCCACGGCGCGGGGGCTGGCCGGGTTCTACCGGGCGCTGATCGCAGGCGAGCTGCTGCCTGCCGGCGCGCTGCGCGAGGCGATCCGTCCGCGCGTGAGCGGCCCCGACCGGGTGCTGCTCCTGGACACCTCGTTCGGGCTCGGCTTCATGCGGCCGTCGCTGACGTTCTTCGTGCCGTCGGCCGGCGCGTTCGGCCACACCGGCATGGGCGGCTTCATCGGCTTGGGCGACCCCGAGCGGGGCCTGGCCGTCGGCTACGTCATGAACAGGATGGCCGCCGCGCTCTCCGGCAACCTGCGCGGCGTGCGCCTGGTGGAGGCCGTCTACCGGGCCCTGTGACCGCATGGGCTCAGTGCATGGTCACGCCGCCGCTCACCGACAGGATCTGCCCGGTGATGTAGGCGGCGCGGTCCGTGCACAGGTAGGCGACCAGGCCGGCCACGTCGGCCGGCGTGCCGAGGCGGCGCAGCGGGATGCCGCGCGCGATCTTGCCGACGAGCTCAGGCTCGGCCTGCGTCACCCTCCTGAGCATGGGCGTGTCGGTGGGGCCGGGGCAGACGACGTTGGAGGTGACCTGGGCTCTCGCGGCCTCGCGGGCGAGCGTCTTGGCCAGCCCGAACAGCCCGGCCTTCGTCGCCGCGTACGCGCCCTCGCCGCCCGAGCCGGCCCTCGCACCGTCGGAGGAGACGAACACCAGCCGTCCCCAACCCCTGCCGAGCATGCCGGGCAGCAGGAGCTTGGTGAGCAACATCGGACCGCGCAGGTTGACCTGCCACATGAGGTCCCAGCTCGCCGGGTCGCTCTCGATGAACGGCTGCACGACCGACACCCCGGCGTTGTGCACCAGGATGTCCACCGGTCCCACCGCTTCGCAGAACGCCTCGACGGACGGGGGCGCGGCCAGGTCGACGGCCAGCGCCCGCGCGCCGGGCAGGCCGGAGGCGACCTTCCCGGCGTTCGGCAGGTCCACGTCGGCGACCACCACCAGGGCGCCGAGCGCGGCCAGGTCGGCGACGACGGCCGCGCCGATCGCGCCCGCTCCTCCGGTCACCACCGCGACGCGGCCGTCCAGGCCCAGCCCGTCCATCATGCGCCCGTCCGCCCTGTCTCCGTCCGCCCTGTCTCCGTCCGCCCGGTCTCCGTCAGCGCCGCCCAGGCCTCGGTGAGGTCGGCTGTGGCGGCGCGGGTCGCGAGCAGGCCGATCGTGTGCCTCATCACGGCCCGTGCGTAGTCGTCGGGGATGCCCGCCACCGCGTCCTTGACCACGGTGACCCGGTAGCCCAGGTTGACCGCCTCCAGGGCCAGCCCGGGGATGCCGAGGTTGAGCGAGACCCCGGCAGCGACGACGGCCGTGACGCGCAGCGAGCGCAACGTCATGTCGAGCGAGGTGCCGGTGAACGGGGAGAAGCCGTGGTGGCGCCGGCTCTCCAGGTCGCCGGCGTCCCGCAGCTCGGGGACGACCTCGGTGGCGGGCGTGCCCTCCAGCATGTGCCCGGGGTCCTTGAGCAGGGAGACGATGAACGGGCAGTTGCCGGTGTGGGAGCCGGCCCGGTCGGGGCGGAAGGCGGCCGTGCAGTGGATGACGGGGATCGCGGCCGCCCTGGCGGCGTGGAGGAGGCGGGCGGCGTTGCCGATGACGTCGTGACGGGTGCATGCCTCCACCAGCTCCGGAAATCTCGTGAGATCGCCGACGACGCCCCGCTGCATCTCCATCATGAGCACGGCTATCCGCTCCACCGGCGACCTCCGCACATTGGTTAGCCGAGCGCTTGCTTGGGTACCGTCGATCAGCATAGCACCGGCACTCCCCCGTCATCCGCGATTGACGTCGGGCGAAATTTCTGGACTCGTGACAACCGGAACCCCGGGTGAGACCGTCGAATCGAAGACGGCTGCCTGATGGGGGTAGGACTTGGTCCCTGGTTACCGTGAAGTACGCCAGCTCGGCGCCGGCCGTACCGGCCGCGTGTTCCTCGCCACCTACCAGCAGACCGGCGCCTACGTCGCGATCAAATATCTGAACGCCACGCTGCGCCGGGACACCGAGTTCATGGACCGCTACCGGGCCGACACCCACGAACTCGTCGAGATCGACGACCCGAACGTGGTCAAACTGTACGAATACGTCGAGACGCAGGCACGGGCCGCCATCGTCATGGAGCTGGTGGACGGCATCACGCTGCGCACCCTGCTCACCGAGCACCGAAGGATCAGCCCGGAGGCGGCCCTCGCCGTGCTGAAGAGCACGCTGCTGGCCCTGGGCGCCGCCCACGAGCGTGGCGTACCGCACCGCGACGTCAAGCCGGACAACATCCTCGTCCAGGCCGACGGCACCGCCAAGCTGGCGGACTTCGGCGTCGTGGTGCACGCCGAGGAGCCCGGCGTGCCCGCGGGCAGCCCCGAGTACATGGCGCCCGAACTGTGGACCCAGGGCAGGGCGGGCCCGCCCGCCGACGTGTACGCGGCCGCGTGCGTCCTGTTCGAGGCGGCCAGGGGGCGGCCACCCTACCGGGCGTACAAGGAAGGCGAGAACGGCGAGCTCGACGTGCCCGCGCTGCGGGACGAACACCTGGTGGAGCCGGTGCCCGTCGAGGTCGCCCCCGACACGCTGCGCGACCTGCTCAGGCGAGGGCTCGCCAAGGACCCGGCGCTCCGGTACGCCTCCGCCCGGCAGTTCGCGGCGGAACTGGAGGAGGACGCCGTCGCCGCGTACGGCCCCGACTGGGAGAAACGCGGACGCCGCCACCTCGCCGAGCTGGCCACCCTGCTCGCCCTCCGCTTCCCGCTGGCCAGGACCGACCACGCCGCGACGGCCGCGTCCCGCATCCGCGACCGCATGCCGCGGGTGCCCCGGCTGCCTCCGCACCTGTGGGTGGCGGGCGCCACGGTGGTCGCCGTGGCGATCTCGCTCATGATGTCGGGCGGCCGGCTGCCCCCCGGGCCGGGCGCGATCCTCATGCCGCCGCCGGAGACGCAGAGCGTGCAGGAACCGACCCCCGCCGACGCCACCACGCCCGGCCCGGCCAGGTCGTCCGCCGCTCCCCGGCGCACCACCGCCGGGCCCACGCCCGCGCCTCCCCCGCGCAGCGCCTCGCCGCCGCTCCCCACCGCCCGGCGCTCTTCCGCCCCTGTTCCCGTCGTCCACGCGGCCGGCATCGTGCAGTGGAGCGGCACGGCCGGCGCGATCCAGGTCTCGGCCGGCGGGACCGGGCCCGTACGGCTGCGCATCTCGTACACCCGCAGGGACGGGGACGCGGGCGCGGCCAGGACCGTGCGCAGGGAGTCCCGCACCCTGCGCGGCCGTACCGCCTACACCAGCACGGTCGCGCACGATCACGGGGGCGTGGCGTGCGGGCGGCGGGCGTACGTCGGGATCCTCGTGATGACGGAGCCGGCGGCGAGCAACGGACCGC
>NZ_SMJZ01000311.1 GCF_004348345.1 Nonomuraea longispora | reverse complement strand
GGTACGGGGGGCAGGTCGATGGCGGATACCGGTGCGCCGGGGTCGGCGGCCATGGCCTCCAGGGCCCGTACCAGCGCGTCCGCCAGCCACTCCATCACCGGCTCGGAGAAGGCGTCCAGGCGGTACTCCACGGTCACGGCGATCCCGTCAGGCCTCCCGCCGGGTCCGTAGTCGTCGGTCACGTCGACCAGCAGCTCGAACCGGGCCGCTCCGGTCCTGACCACCTCGACCCGCGACTCGACGCCCGGCAGCGACAGCTCGGCCCGCGCGTTGTTCTGCAGCGCCAGCACCACGTCGACGAGCGGATGCCGCCCGGGACGCCGTGCCGGGGCGAGCTCCTGCACGACCCGCTCGAACGGCACCTCCTGGTGCGAGAACGCCTCCAGATCCGTCTCCCGCACGCGCGACACCAGTTCGCCGGCGGATGGATCACCGGTCAGGTCGGTACGCAGGACGAGCAGGTTGACGAAGAACCCGACGAGGTCGTCCACCTCGTCGCCCGACCGCCCGGCGACCGGCGCCCCGATGGGCAGGTCGGTGCCCGCGCCCGCCCGTTCGAGCACCACGGCCAGGCCCGCCTGCAACACCATGAAGAGCGTGGCACCGCGTTCCCTGCCCAGTTCCACCAGCCGCCGGTGCAGGCCGGGGCCGACCTGCCTGAGCACCGTGCCCGCGGCGCCCGCCGTCTCCGCCCTCCATGTCCCCTGCTCGCGGGTCTGCGGCCTGCGCGGCAGCGGGAGCGGCTCGGGCATGCCCGCCAGCGTCCTGCGCCAGTAGCGCAGCTCGGCGGCGGGCAGCGCGTCCACCCGCGTATGGTGCCGCACCGCGTGGTCGGCGTACCGGACGGGCAGGGGAGGCAGTTCGGCGGGCCGGCCGGAGAGCCGCGCCCGGTAGGCCTGTGACAGGTCGCGCATGAACGGCGGCAACGACCACCCGTCGGTGGCGATGTGGTGCATGACCAGCAGCAGCGCGTGCTCGTCCGGCCCGGTCGTGAACAACACGGAATGGATAGGCAGCTCCGCGCCCAGGTCGAAGCGGTGCCTCGCCGCCTCGGACACCCGCGCGTCCAGTTCGTCCCGCGCCACGTCGACGGCTTCGAACCCGGGCCTGGCCTGCTCCGGCGGCAGCACCCTCTGGGCGGGCTCCCCGTCGTGGACGGTGAAGATCGTGCGCAGCGGCTCGTGCCGGGCCACCACGTCCTCCAGCGCCCCGCGCAGGGCCGCCACGTCCACGGGGCCGCTGAGCTGTACCAGCATGGGCATGTTGTAGGCCACGCCCGCGTCGATCTGGTCGAGGAACCACAGGCGGCGCTGCGCGAACGACAGCGCCCCATCGGCGGGCACACCGCCCGCGGGGCCGTCAGGAGGGCCGGCGACGGGTGCCGGAGCGGGACGCGGGGCCGGGACGAGGGCGGCGACCGCGGCCACCGTCGGCCCTTCGAACAGGGCCCGGACGCCCACCTCCACGCCCAGCTCGGCATGGATCCTGCTGAGGAGCCTGGCCACGGTCAGCGAGTCGCCGCCCATGGCGAAGAAGTCGTCGTCCACCCCCACGTCCGGCACGCGGAGGACGTCGGAGAACAGCTCGCACAGCCGCCGCTCCACCTCGTCGCGCGGCGCCCCGGAGGAGCCGGCCGGCTCGTACGAGGGCGCGGGCAGGGCCGCCCGGTCCAGCTTGCCGGTCGCGGTCAGCGGCAACGCCTCCAGCACCACGAACGCCGACGGCACCATGAACGACGGCAGCGCGGCCGACGCGTGGGCCCGCAGCGCCTCCCCGTCCACGGTGTGCCCGGGGCGCGGCACCACGTACGCGACCAGCCGCCGCTCGCCGGGCGTGTCCTGCCTGGCCACCACGCGCACCTGACCGGCCGACGGGTGCGCGGCCAGCACGGAGGCCACCTCGTCCGGCTCGATCCGGAACCCGCGGATCTTGACCTGCTCGTCGGCCCGCCCGGCGAACTCCAGCCCGCCCGCGCGGCGCCGTACGAGGTCGCCCGTGCGGTACATGCGCTCGCCCGGCGCGCCGAACGGGTCGGCCACGAACCGCTCGGCCGTCGCCCCTGGCTGCCCGAGATAGCCCAGGGCGAGCCCTTCCCCGGCGGCGTACAGCTCGCCGACCTCCCCGTCGGCCACCGGCCGCAGCCGCGCGTCCAGGACGTGCACCCGCTTGCCGCGCAGGGGCGCGCCGATGGGCACGGGCCCGTCGCAGGCGGTGATCGGGTGCGTGGTCATGAAGATCATGTTTTCGACGGGCCCGTAGCCGTTGCTGACCCGCAGCCCGGGATGGCGGTCGAGGGCGCGCCCGACGTGCGCGGGCGACGGGGCCTCCCCGCCGACGATCAGGTGCCGTACGCCGGCGAGCGCGCCGGGGTACTCGTCCACGATCACGTTGAACAGGCTGCTCGACAGGTACATGCAGGTGACGCCGTGCTCGGCGGCCAGCCGGGCCATCACCATCGGGTCGGGCCGCTGCCCCGGATGCAGCACGCAGGTGCCGCCGGACAGCAGCGGCCCCCACAGCTCCAGGGCGAAGGCGTCCCACGACACGGGGGAGCACTGCAGCCACACGGCGTCGAACGGCACGTAGTCCTGGCCCGTCACCGTGGCCACGATCGCCCGGTGCCGGGCGGCGACGCCCTTGGGCCTGCCGGTGGAGCCGGAGGTGTACATGACGCAGGCGACCCCGTCGTGGCGGGCGTCGTACGGCAGGCGTTCGATCCCCTCCGCGGTGAGGACGGCGGCGGCGCCCGCGTCGGACACGACGGCGCGCAGCCGTTCCTCGGGGAAGCCCGGGTCGAGCACGAGGTATCCGGCCCCGGCCTTCAGCACGGCGAGGAGCGCGACGACGAACTCGGCGTCGCGTTCCATGCGCACCCCCACCAGGCGGCCCGCCACCGCACCCGGGTCCGCGGAGAGCCGCGCGGCGAGCGCCGAGGCGCGCGCGTCCAGCTCCGCGTAGGTCAGCTGTTCGCCCTCGCAGATGAGCGCCGTCCTGCCGGGCGTGCGCGCCGCCTGCCGCGCGAAGACCTCGTGCACACCGCCTGCGGCCCCGTTCGTCACGCCCATCGTCAGGACCGGGTGAGGCTCGCCGGGCGCATGTCCGTCCAGTGCGTCTCGATGTAGGACAGGCACGCGGCCCGCGGGCTCTCCTCCAGCGCCACCCGCCAGCCCGCGGGCACGTCGATGCCGGCCGGCCAGAGCGAGTGCTGGTTCTCGTCGTTCACCAGCACCAGATAGGAGCCGTTCTCGTCCTCGAAGGGGTTGGTGGTCATGGTCAGCCTCCCGCGGGTTGCTTCTCGAGGTCGGGGGTCAGCACGTCGATGTGGCGTACGGCACGGCGGGCCAGCCCCCACAGGGCGGCTGCGGCCCCGAGCAGGCCGGCGATGAACAACATCGCCGCCATGCCGCTGCCGGGGCCGGTACCGACCAGGGGCCGCAGCAGCCCGGCCAGGCCGGTGCCGGCCGCCGCCTGCGGTTCGAAGACCTGGTCGGCGAGCGGCCCGGAGAAGGCCATCGCCACGGGCGAGGAGATCTGCGAGACGAACATGACGGCGCCGAACACCCGCCCCTGCCGGTCCTTCGGCACCTTGGTCTGGATGATCGACTGCATCGACCCGTTGACGATCGGCATGATCATCGCGCCGACGAGCATGGCCGCGGTCCAGGCGACGACGCCATGCGCCATGGCCGTGACGATCTGCGCGCTGACGCACATGCCGACGACGCCGAGCATCATGCCGAGCACCCGGTTCTTCGGCCCGCCCCAGGCGGCCAGCAGCAGCCCGCCCGCGATGCCGCCGGCGCCGATGCCGGCGTTCACGCTGGCCAGCGCGGAGACGTCGCTGCCGGTCCTGGCCAGGATCATCGGCTGCACCACGGCGAACCCGAAGACCATCACCAGGTTGACCGTGAAGAACACCGAGATGAGCCCGCGCAGGCTGGGCTGGGCGAACAGGTAGCGCAGCCCTTCCAGGGAGTCGGCGCCGAGGCGTTTGCGCGTCCCCGCCTCGCCGGGCTGGTCGCCGTCCATGCGCACCAGACGTACGGTGAGCAAGGCGACGGCGAAGCTCAGCAGGTCGATCCAGAGCACCACGCCGAGCCCGCCGGTCACCACGAGCAGCCCGGCCAGCGCGGGCCCGCCCACGTCGGCCACGCTCTTGGCGGTGGCGAGCAGGCCGTTGGCCCGCTGCAGCTGCTCCTTGCCGACCAGCAGCGGCACGGCCGACGACAGGGCGGGAAACTGGAAGGCGGCGGCGGCCCCGAGCATCGCGACCGTGACGTAGACCTGCCACAGGTGCAGGTCGCCGAGGAAGTAGACGGCGGTCATGGCGGCGACGGCCACGAGCCCGCCGAGGTCGGCCAGTTGCAGGGCGGTGCGCTTGCGGAAACGGTCGACGATGGCGCCCGCGGTGGGGCTCAGCAACATCTGGGGCAGCAGCGCGCACAGCGACAGCGCCACGACCTGGGTGACCTGGTGGTCGACCGTCCACGCCTGGATGACCAGGGAGAAACGGAGAACGGAATTTCCGACGAGGGTGACGACCTGGCCACCCCAAACCAGGCTGAATCTACCCATCCCAGAAAATCGATGGATAAATCGGTTCTGTTGCGACGGTTGTTGGGACGATGGAGGTCCACCCATGTGTGCCCGAGGCCCTTCTGATGAAAGGAACCCTGAGGTGGCCTACCGTTCACAGCCGCCTCATCAGTACCTTCACACACCATTTTGGGCGGGGCAATACGCACTATGTGGTGTCGTAATTACGTCCTGTCAAAGGTCGAGGTCAGCCGCGCGGAGCGCTTCGGCGGCGACCGCGTGGCGCAATCGGCCGATGCCGTCGCGGCCGCGCACCGGGTGCACGGCGTTCGTCAGCAGCACCACGGTGAGCCGGCGAGCGGGGTCGACGACGAGCGAGGTGCCGGTGAAGCCGGAATGCCCGTACGCGCCGTCCAGCGACCCCACGACGGACGGATCGCCGAGCCGCACCCCCAGCCCGTGCCGGAAGGGAGCGCCCTCAGCGCCCTGGTCGCGCGTCATCTCGGCGACGCTCTCCCCGCTCAGCATCGGGCCGCCGCCGCGCCGCAGCGCCTCGCCGAAGGCGAGCAGGTCCCCGGCCGTGGCGAACACCCCGGCGTGCCCCGCCACCCCGCCCAGCGCGTAGGCGGTCTCGTCGTGCACCTCGCCGCGTACACAACCGGGCCCAGGGCGTTCGGGTTTCCACTCGGTCGCCGCCACCCGCGCGGGCGACGCGGGACGGTAACCGGTGTCGGCCAGGCCGAGCACCTCGGTGACCCGGGTGCGGACCAGCACGTCCAGCGGCGCTGCGCCGGCCACCTCGGCGATGCGGCCCGCCATGACCATGCCGACGTCGCTGTAGAGGTAAGGGCCGCCGACCGGGTGGACGACCGGCGTCTCCAGCATCGCGGCCATCCGCGTGGCCGCGTCCGCGTCCGGCAGCTCCAGGTCGATGCGGCGGGTCGCCGGCAGGCCCGCCGTGTGGGTGAGCAGATGGCGCGGGGTGATCCGCCCGTCGCTCGCGGGGACGTGCCGCGTCACGGGCTCGTCCAGGTCCAGCCGGCCCTCCTCGGCCAGCCTGAGCAGCACGGCCGTGGTGAACAACTTGCTGATCGAGGCCAGGTCGAAGATCGAGTCGCGCCGTGCGGGCGGACGTTGCGCGGCAGGCGTTCCGTCCGCGCCGGCGTACCGTACGAGCTCGCCAGCCACCGAGGCGGCGGCGACCGAGCCGTTCACGGCGATCAGCGTGACCGCAGCGGAGCACACGCGCGGCACCGCGTCCGCCAGGATGGCGTCCAGCCGGGTGTTCAATACCGTCCCCTCATCCCCGTCGTGGTGTGATGGCGTCAGCCGCTCAGAGCGTCGCTGAGGCGCTCGCCGTGCGACTCCAGCAGCGCGCGGGCCGCCTCGGCGTCGAGCCCGTGCTGGATCATCAGCACCGCGATCTTCGCCTGGCCGCCGGCCGCGTCCAGCGCCGCCACGGCCGTCTCCTGGTCGGCTCCGGTGATGTCCCTGACCATGCGCAGCGCCCGGCCGGCGAGCTTGCTGTTCATCGCCGACATCTCGATCATCTCGTTGCCGTACGTGCGACCGAGCCGCACCATGGCGATCGTGGAGATCATGTTCAGCACGAGTTTCTGCGCCGTCCCGGCCTTGAGCCGGGTCGAGCCGGTCACCACCTCGGGCCCCACGACCACCTCGATCGCATGCTCGGCGGCGGCCGACAGCGGCGCGCCCGTGTTGCACGACAGGGCGGCGGTGAGCGCGCCGCGCCCGGCCGCCTCAGCCAGCGCGCCCAGCACGAAAGGGGCCCTGCCGCTGGCGGAGACGCCCAGCACCGAGTCCAGCGGCCCCACCTCCAGGTCCTTCATGGCGGCGGCCCCGGCCTCCGCGTCGTCCTCCGCACCTTCTACCGACCGGGTCAGCGCATCGGGCCCGCCGGCGATGATCCCCTGCACGAGCGAAGGGTCGGTGCCGAACGTGGGCGGGCACTCGCTGGCGTCGAGCACCGCCAGCCGCCCCGAGGTCCCCGCGCCGACGTACAGCAGCCGGCCGCCCTCGGCCATCCGCGCCGCGATGGCGTCGATGGCGGCCGAGATGGCCGGGACGGCCGCGGCCACGGCGGCGGGCACGGCCGTGTCGGCCTGGTTCATCAGTCGGGCGATCTCCTCGGTGGGCAGCCGGTCGATCTGGCTGTAGCGGGGGTCGCTCTGCTCGGTGGACAGCTCGGGTAGCGGATCAATCATGACGCTAATTTCCACCCTTTACTTCTCTCTTGTAAATATCTTTCAGACAATGGGTTCATGACACACGTACGTACCGGAGCAGAACGGCTGGCCACGACCCCCTCGCTCGCAGGGGGAACCCGCCTCGGCCTGATCACGAACCCCACCGGAACCCTCCCCGACC
>NZ_SMJZ01000310.1 GCF_004348345.1 Nonomuraea longispora | reverse complement strand
CCCGGGCGCCGGCCTGCGGTACCTGGCGGCGGCGTGCGGGCTGGCGCTCGCCGGATGCGGGGCGGGTGACGCCGAGGCCGAGCCGACCCTGAAGGGCAAGGTCCTCGCCAAGACGGCCGACGTGCCCGTGGGCGGGGGCACCATGAACGAGGACCTGAAGATCGTGGTCACACAGCCGGAGGCGGGCGTCTACAAGGCGTTCAGCTCGCTCTGCACCCACAAGGGCTGCGTCGTCAGCACGCCCGAGAACAACGTCATCACGTGCGCCTGCCACGGCAGTGAGTTCGCCGCCGACAGCGGTAAGGCGACCAAGGGCCCCGCCACCGGCGCGCTGGCGGCGTACCAGGTCAAGGTGGAGGGCGACGGCGTCGTGGTCGCCTGACGCGGTGCCGGACGGAGTGTGGTGAACGAGTAAATGTGCGTAGTCACCGGGATTGGGCTCAGGCACGCTGAACCGGCGCGAGGGCGTTGCCGTACCTGAGAGTGGAACCAACCTGGGAGGACGCACCATGACGGAGACCACACGCCGGAATGTGGTACTCGGCGCTGGAGGCGCCGGGCTCGCGGCGATTCTGACGGCGTGCGCTAGCTACGGTTCGCCGGCGACGGAGGCGGAGGTCGAGCCACCGGCGGAGGAGCCGTCGTCTGAGGCGCCGGAGAAGAAGGCGGCGGCCGGCGGAGGCAAGGCCCTGGCCGGCACCAGCGACATCCCCGAAGGCGGCGGGAAGGTCTTCGAGAACGAGAAGGTCGTCGTCACGCAGCCGACCGCGGGCGACTTCAAGGCGTTCAGCGCGGTGTGCACCCACGCCGGGTGCACCGTCGCCACGGTTTCGAACAACACGATCAACTGCCCGTGCCACGGCAGCAAGTTCAGCATCGAGGACGGCTCGGTGGCGGACGGGCCGGCCGGCGGGCCGCTGGAGGAAAAGAAGATCAGCGTGGACGGCGGTAAGATCAGACTCGCCTAAACCTTGTCTCATGATTTTCTCACCTACGTGCGTTTGGGTGAGGCGCATGGGAAACGACCTTCAGAGCCGCCGGGCGGTGATCGCGGGTGTCGGGGCGAGTGGCCTGGCGCTGGCCGTCACCGCGTGTGGCGGCGGCACCGACACCGCACAGGACGCGGGCACTACCGCAGAGTCGAGCGCACCGGAGTCCAGCGCACCGCAGGCCGATGGTGCGCTGGCCAAGACCGCTGACGTCCCCGTCGGCGGCGGCACGATACTCGCAGACCAGAAGATCGTGATCACGCAGCCAACCGAAGGGGATTTCAAGGCGTTCAGCGCGCTCTGCACGCATAAGGGTTGCCCGGTCGACAGCGTCGAGGGCGGTTCGATCGTCTGCCCGTGCCACGGCAGCAAGTTCGCGATCGCCGACGGCGCGGTGACCGACGGCCCTGCCGACAAGCCGCTGGCCGCGCAGGCGATCAAGGTCGACGGCGACCAGATCACCCTGGCCTAGCGGGCGCGGCCGGCCGCGCTGCGGCGCGGGGCTCGGGGCGTGGCGGTTCGCGGCGCGGGGCCCGAGGCGTGGCGGTCCGCGGCGCAGGGCCCGGGGCGCGCGGGCCGGGCAACCCTGTCGGTAGGGGCTACTAGTCTTTGAACCGTGGCGAGATCAGCGGGCAGCCCTTTGAGTTTCCGGCCCAAACCAGGCGCGATCCCCGATGCCCCGGGGGTCTACCGGTTCAGGGACGCGCACGGCCGGGTGATCTATGTCGGCAAGGCCAAGAGCCTGCGCCAGCGGCTCAACTCCTATTTCGCCGACTTCTCCGCGCTGCACCCGCGCACCCAGTCGATGCTGACCACGGCGACCGACGTCGACTGGACGGTGGTGGGCACCGAGGTCGAGGCGCTGCAGCTCGAATACTCCTGGATCAAGGAGTTCGACCCGCGCTTCAACGTCAAATACCGCGACGACAAGTCCTACCCCTACCTCGCGGTCACCATGGCCGACGAGTTCCCGCGCGTGCAGGTCATGCGGGGGGCCAAGCGCAAGGGCACGCGCTACTTCGGCCCCTACTCCCACGCGTGGGCCATCCGCGAGACGGTCGACCTGCTGCTGCGGGTCTTCCCCGTGCGCACGTGCAGCGCGGGGGTGTTCAAGCGGGCGGGGCAGATCGGCCGGCCGTGCCTGCTCGGCTACATCGACAAGTGCTCGGCGCCGTGCGTCGGCCGGGTGACCCCTGATGAGCACCGCGAGCTCGCCGAGGACTTCTGCGACTTCATGGCGGGCAACACCAGCCGTTTCATCAAGCGGCTGGAGAAGCAGATGCGCGAGGCGGCCGCCGACCAGGAATACGAGCGTGCCGCACGACTGCGCGACGACATCCAGGCGCTCCAGCGCGCCCTGGAGAAGCAGGCGGTCGTGCTCGGCGAGGGCACCGACGCCGACGTGATCGCGCTCGCGGAAGACCCGCTCGAAGCCGCCGTGCAAGTCTTCTACGTGCGCGGCGGCCGCATCCGCGGTCAACGCGGCTGGGTGATCGACAAGGTCGAGGAGATCACGCCGGGCGAGCTGGTGGAGCAGTTCCTGCTGCAGATGTACGCCGAGGCGAGCCCCGACGCGATGCCCCGCGAAGTGCTCGTGCCCGCTCTGCCGCCCGACCACGAGGCGGTCGCCGAGCTGCTGACCGAGCAGCGGCGTGCCCGCGTCGAGGTGCGCGTGCCCCAGCGCGGCGACAAGAGGTCGCTGATGGAGACGGTCGAGCGCAACGCCAAGGAGTCGCTGGCCCAGCACAAGGTCCGCAGGGCCGGCGATCTCACCACGCGCAGCAAGGCCCTGCAGGAGATCGCCGACGCGCTCGACCTCGACCAGGTGCCGCTGCGGATCGAGTGCTACGACGTCTCCCACCTCCAGGGCGAGAACGTCGTGGCGTCGATGGTGGTGTTCGAGGACGGCCTGGCGCGCAAGAGCGAATATCGCCGCTTCGCCGTCAAGACGAAGGAGGGCGACGTCGCCTCGATCCACGAGGTGATCACGCGACGCTTCCGCCGCTACCTCGAAGAACGCTCCGCCACCGGCGAACTGGCCCCGGACGCCGACGCCGACGCCGAGGAGGGCCACGGCCCGATCGACCCCGAGACGGGCAAGCCACGCAAGTTCGCCTATCCGCCCAACCTGGTGGTCGTCGACGGCGCGGGGCCCCAGGCGGCCGCCGCGCAGCGGGCGCTCGACGAGCTCGGCATCGACGACGTGGCCGTGTGCGGCCTGGCCAAGCGGCTGGAGGAGGTCTGGCTGCCCGGCGACGACCAGCCGGTGATCATGCCGCGTACGAGTGAGGGCCTATATCTGTTGCAGCGTGTGCGTGACGAGGCACATCGCTTCGCCATCACTTACCATCGTTCCAAGAGGTCCAAGACGGTGAAGGAGAGCGCGCTCGACGGCGTTCCGGGTCTCGGGCCGGCGCGCAGGCAGGCGCTTCTCAAGCACTTCGGCTCTGTGAAGAAGCTCCGCGCGGCCACGGCCGCCGAGATCTGCGAGGTTCCCGGCATCGGCCCGTCCATCGCCGAGGTGATCGTGTCGACGCTGAAGGGAGATGCGCCTTGATCCCGCCAGGATGCCATGACGTCCTCGCCGCCGGCCGCCCGCTCGCCCGCCTCCGCTATGGTGATGAGGCCGGGAGGGCCGCTGACATGGACATTCGCAAGGCCGAGCCGGCGGACGGAGTGAGAAAATGAGCACCGAGCCGGCGTTCGTCATCGTCACCGGCATGTCGGGGGCGGGGCGCAGCACGGCGGCCAAGGCCCTTGAGGACCTGGGCTGGTTCGTCATCGACAACCTGCCGCCCGGGCTGCTGTTCGCGATGGCCGAGGAGGCGGGCAAGGTCAAGCTCGCCGCCGACAAGGTGGCGGCCGTCGTCGACGTGCGCAGCCTGGCTTTCACCACCGACCTCAACGCCGCCATCGAGGAGCTCGAAGGGCGCGGCGTACGCGTGCGGGTGGTGTTCCTGGAGGCCAGCGACGAAGAGCTGGTGCGCCGCTTCGAGAACGTCCGCAGGCCGCACCCGCTGCAGGGCGAGGGGCGCCTGGTCGACGGCATCACCAGGGAGCGGGGCATCCTGCGCGAGGTCAGGGCCAACGCCGATCTCGTGATCGACACCTCGGCGCACAATGTGCACGAGCTGCGTCACAAGATCGTCGCCTTCTTCGGCGGAGACGACCGGCCGGGCCTGCGGGTCAACGTCGTGTCATTCGGGTTCAAGTACGGGCTCCCGGTCGATGCCGACCTCGTGGTCGACTGCCGTTTCCTGCCCAACCCGCACTGGGTTCCCGACCTGCGGCCGATGAACGGGCTCGACATCCCGGTCCGCGACTACGTGCTCGGGCAGCCAGGGGCCAAGGAGTTCCTCGACGCCTACGAGGAGGTCCTGCAGGTGGTCGCCGCAGGCTACGCGCGCGAGGGCAAGAGCTATGCCACGCTCGCGGTGGGGTGCACGGGCGGCAAACACCGCAGTGTGGCCATGGCCGAGCAGGTCGCCGCCCGCCTGCGTGACCGCGGGATGGAGGTCCAGGTGAGCCACCGGGATGTGGGGCGGGAGTGACCGATGAGGGCGTCCAAGCCGCCTTGCCGCATCCGGCAGCCGGCGGGGCGCAGGCCGGCGGTTCCGGGCCGAAAGTGGTGGCGCTCGGAGGCGGGCACGGGCTCTACGCCTCCCTGTCGGCCTTACGGATGGTCACCGACCGGCTGACCGCCGTGGTGACCGTCGCCGACGACGGCGGATCCAGCGGCAGGCTGCGCCGTGAGCTCGGCGTGCTGCCGCCCGGCGACCTGCGGATGGCGCTGGCCGCCCTGTGCGGCGACGACGAGTGGGGCAGCACGTGGAGCGAGGTCGTGCAGCACCGCTTCCGCAGCGAGGGCGAGCTGCACGGGCACGCCGTGGGCAACCTGCTGATCGTCGCGCTGTGGGAACTGCTCGGCGACTCCGTGGCCGGGCTCGAATGGGTCGGACGGCTGCTCGGGGCGCACGGCAGGGTGCTGCCGATGGCGTCGGTGCCGCTCGACATCGTGGCCGAGGTGGAGCTGGACGGCGTCATCTCGACCGTACGCGGGCAGGTGGCGTGCGCGCTGACGCCCGGCAGGGTGCAGGCGATCTCGCTGGTGCCCGAGGAGCCGCCGGCGCGGCCCGAGGCGGTCGCGGCCGTGCTCGACGCCGACTGGGTGGTGTTCGGGCCCGGATCGTGGTTCACCAGCGTGCTGCCGCACCTCAAGGTGCCCGCACTGGCCAGGGCGCTGCACGCGACCAGGGCCAGGCGGCTCGTCACCCTCAACCTTGCGCCCCAGCCGGGAGAGACCGACGACTTCTCCCCCCAGCAACACCTGGAGGTGCTCAGGCAGCACGCTCCGGACCTGTCGATCGACGTGGTCCTCGCCGACACCGGGATCGTCGACGATCCCGGTGCGCTGGAGAAGTCCGCCGCCGCACTCGACGCCCGGCTCGTGATGGCCGACGTGGCGGCCTCGGACGGCTCTCCCCGGCATGACCCACGACGTCTTGCCTCCGTCCTGGACGAGATTTTCCTCCAGAAGCGTTGATCCTGGTCGGCGTGGCGCCAAGGTGCGAGAGACTGACGAGAGCCGGTCTGAATGGGGGAGGACTAACGCTTATGGCGATGACAGGTGTGGTGAAAGACGAGCTGAGCCGCCTGCCGGTGCTGAAGCCGTGCTGCCGCAAGGCGGAGGTTTCGACGCTGCTGCGGTTCGCCAGCGGCCTGCACCTGGTGGGCGGGCGGATCGTGATCGAGGCCGAGCTCGACACCAACGCCACGGCCCGGCGGCTGATCAAGGACATCGGTGAGGTGTTCGGGCACAAGGCGGAAGTCCTCGTGCTCGCGCCCGCCGGGCTGCGCAAGGGCTCGCGCTACGTGGTCCGCGTCTACCGCGACGGGGAGGCGCTCGCCCGGCAGACGGGTCTCATCGACAACCACGGCCGGCCGGTCCGCGGGCTGCCCCGCCAGGTGGTGGCGGGCGCGTCATGCGACGCCGAGGCCGCCTGGCGCGGGGCCTTCCTCGCTCACGGCTCGCTGACCGAGCCGGGCCGCTCGATGTCGCTCGAGGTCACCTGCCCGGGGCCGGAGGCGGCCCTCGCGCTGGTGGGCTCGGCCCGGCGGCTGAAGATCCACGCCAAGGCGCGCGAGGTGCGCGGCGTCGACCGCGTCGTGGTGCGTGACGGCGACGCGATCAGCGCGCTGCTCACCAGGCTGGGCGCGCACGACAGCGTGCTCGCCTGGGAGGAGCGGCGCATGCGCCGCGAGGTGCGGGCCACCGCCAACCGGCTGGCCAACTTCGACGACGCCAACCTGCGGCGTTCGGCACGGGCCGCGGTGGCGGCCGGCGCGCGGGTGCAGCGGGCGCTCGAGATCCTCGGCGAGGAGGCGCCGGAGCACCTGGTGGTGGCGGGGCGGCTGCGGGTGGAGCACAAGCAGGCGTCCCTGGAAGAGCTGGGGCAGATCGCCGACCCGCCGCTGACGAAGGACGCGATCGCGGGCCGCATCCGGCGGCTGCTCGCCATGGCGGACAAGCGCGCCTCCGACCTGGGCATCCCCAACACCGAGGCCAACCTCACCGTCGACATGCTGGCCCCCTGACGCTTTGTCCATCCTTTACGGCACAGCCCGGTGGACCGCACGCGCCGACGTGGGCCGACGTCCGTCCTGGCCGGTCGTGAAGGCTCACGGAGTTCTCGCCGTGACGAGCGCGTTCCTGGCCGGGTTCCGTGGTCCGCAGCCTTGACGTGGTCCGCAGGCGTGACCGGGGCCGCCCAGACGCACGTTCCCGGTGGGGCCGCGCCTGACACGCGGCACGAGCCGGGTCTCATGGTCGTGGGAGCACCGTGCCGGGGCCTGAGGGAGTGCGGCGCCCGCCGTCCGGTTCACAGGGCAGCGGGCGTGGTGCCGCGGGGGTGGAGTGTCAGTCGCTGGGCCGGGCCCTGGCGGGAAGCGCTCACCTCCGTCATCACTTGTCAGTCGCGGGCCGGTTTGCGGGGGGTGAACAGGTCGGTCGTGGGTTTGGGGGC
>NZ_SMJZ01000030.1 GCF_004348345.1 Nonomuraea longispora | reverse complement strand
CCCCACCGGCGGCCCCCGGTCAGCCGGTCGCGTGGGGTAGGTGTCGCCGTCCATGAGGGTCAAGGACAAGGTCGTCGTCATGACCGGCGCGTCCAGCGGGATCGGCCGGGCCACGGCCGTCGCCTTCGCCGCCAAGGGCGCCGCGGTCGTGCTGGCGGCCCGCCGCCGCCTGACAGCGCCCGGCGACAAATCCGCTCGGTTCCCGCACGCCGCAAGGCACCGCCGACCGGCTCGGCGACGACCCGCTGTCATTCGAGGCTGTCCCAGCGGCCGAGCACCGTGTCGACAGGGTGGGTTTCCCGCAGCCGAGCCAGTTCCACGGCTGTCAGAGAGGTCGCACCAGGAAAAGTGCCACCCACTTTCCAGCCGGCGTGAAGCACCGCGTCTTCCAGCGCCTCCGCAGGATTCCGAGTGGCGAGCCAGCTGTGGACGAACGATGCGAACAGCGCGTCTCCGGCGCCGGCGGTGCTCACGACTCCACGCGGAGCGACAGCCGCGGCCTTGATCAGAGCGCCGTCGGCCAGCCCCATGACGCAACCTCGTCCGCCAAGGCCGACGGCGGCGACCGAGCACCCAGGGTAACGGTGGAAGATCTTCTCCACCCACCTTCTGGGAGAGCATGGCAGCCGTTCGTGGCTGCAGAAGATGATGTCGGCGACCTCCAACCATGGTCGGTTGTACGCGTCGTCCACGTCCGTGATCAGATGAACGTCGACCGCGATCGGCACACCGCGCTCACATGCATGCCTCAACAAGGGCTGGACGAAGGCGGCATTGGTGAGTACGGCCAGGTCGGCACCGTGGACGAGGCGACGGAACACCTCGACGGGATACTCGACGGTATTGACTCCGGCGACATACGGGTGGCCGGAGCGTTGCCCGTCCGAGGCCACCAGCACAACGCCGAGAGAGGATTGCGGCGCTGTCACCGCCCCTGGTCCCCACAGTCCTCGGGCACGCAGTGAGGTTCTGATCGCCTGGCCCGCCAGGTCCCTTCCCACGAGGGTGCAGAGGCGGGCCTCGTCGCCGAGGGTGTGGAGGGTGCTGGCGATATGGCAAGCAGCCCCGGAAACCTCGGCTCGCATCCATTCGGGGAACCTCTGCGATGCGTACGGCAGAGGGAAATCCATCACCGGCATGGCCATGTACAGGCTGGTCACACCGGCTACGACTATCGTGCTGCTCATTTGTGCTCCTGGAAGGCCGCGTGGTTCGGCGAGCAGGTCGGATAAGGCAGGGGGACCGGGTCTGCGGTCGGCAGAGTGAGTGGCTGTGGCAGCCGCATCAGCCGGTACATCAGGCGCCGCATGTTCCGGTCGAAGTGACCTGGTGTCGAAGTAAGGCGTGCCACAACCGCAGCATGCCGTCCCGGATGGTGGGTGGCAGCGGCCCGGCGCAACTGGGCCGGCAGAGGCTGGTCCAGTCGCATGCGGGGTGTTGTCGACGCCAGGAGTCCTCCCGCCGACGCAGAATCCACGTCGTCTCCCGCATCGCCCACCAGTAAGACGGAGGCTCCGGAGACCGTCGCGTAGACCGCAGCCGAACCGTGGTCGCCCACCACGTGATCAGCGGCCACGAGGACGCCGCGCCAATCCGCCTCTGGTGGTACCAGCTCCAGCCCTTCCCGCAAGCAGTCGGCCAGCCAGGTACGGATCTGCCAAACGCCGTGGCCGAACCAGATGTTCGGATGGAGAAGCGCGGCGACGCGATAACGGTCGCGGGGGAGTTCGGACAACATTCGCCTCAGCAGCCCTGGGTGCATGCCGAAGAGAGAACTGGGTCCCCAGGTGGAGGTCACAACGACCAGCTCCTGCTCAGCCGGAACCCGGAGGGCGTGTCGATAGGCGCGGCGCCGCGGTGAACTGGCCACCAACCGGTCGTGGGAGGCGTCACCGACGACTTCAGCGACCGCCACGGCCTCGGGGCAGCTCCGCGCCAGCCGCAGCCGCTCTGCCTCGTGAGCGAGCACAATGGCCGACGGGATCACGGTACCGTCACGCACCAGTTCCTGGGCGCTCAGCCCGTACACGCCGCGGGCCGCGACTGCTCCGCCGCCCGATCGACGGCTGACCAGTTTGGTGTAGCCGGCTCCATGCGGGATGACGACGAGTGGTGCATGGAGATTCTCGATGCCCCCATAAGCGGCGCAGATGGCGAGGTCGAACCGCTCGCGGATGGCCAGGTGCCATGGCAGCGTCACACCACCGATCCTGATGAGCAGCTCGGCCACCCCATTGCTGAAGACGTCCGGCGCCATGGTGAAGACCACCTGGATCCGGAGGTCAGCTCCAAGAAGGCGGACAACGTCCAGCAGACGTTGGCCCGATGTCACCGTGTGCACGACCACCAGCACGGTCTTCCTCCTGCGGCCCGTCACCCAGCGCGGCGCATCCGGCCCAACCGGCACGCGGTACCCCTCTGAACACGACATCAGACTTTCGAACCCCCCTGTCCTCGACGGCGTGGTTTCACATCGCCGTATTCGCCTGGCCGAAATCCCCGTCTAATGGCACGTTCCAAGAATCCACGAGACACCTGGACAAAACCTTGCAACAACCATGACGCAGACAAGTCATGTAACAGGCGGCATATGGACCATGAACCGGGTCTGCGGGAAACTGTCAGCAGGGGTCTTTGCCCATGGGAAGGACACTCGTGGAGTTCCGAATCCTCGGCTCCGTGGAGTTGCGGGCCAACGGAGAGGCACGCGAGCTCGGCTCGGTCAAGGAACGGCACATACTGGCCATCCTGCTCTTGACTCCTGGACAGCCTGTGTCCATCGAAACGATGATCAACCGCGTATGGGACGACGCCCCGCCGGCGAAAGCCCGTGGAAACGTGCACAGCTATATCGCACGCCTGCGTGGCCGGCTGAACCACGGTGAAGCTGCGCCTCGGCTGAGTTATCGTTCCGGCGCGTACGTCCTGGAGGTCGATCGCCAAAGCGTTGACCTGCATCGTTTCCGTCGGCTGAAAGCTCAGGCCCGGGCAATCTCGGACAGCGGGAACCCCGACGACGCGCTGCGCCTGCTCAGGGAGGCGGAGGAACTATGGCGTGGCGATCCACTCTCCGGGTTGTCCGGGGAATGGGTCACGAAGTTGCGGACGAGTCTCGAGAGTGAGCATCGGGCGGCCATCGGCATGCGGCTTGCCATGGAACTCGAGATGGGTGGTCACGCGGAGTTGGTCGGAGAGCTGTACGGCCTGGTCCACCAGCATCCTTATGACGAGTCATTCGTCGAACATTTGATGGTCGCGCTCTATCGCTGCGGACGGCAGGGCGAGGCATTGGAGGCCTATCATCGGGCAGGTCACCGCCTCGTGGAGGACCTTGGAGCCGACCCCGGGCCTTCCCTGCGCGGCACCTACGAGCGCATATTGCGCGGCGATGCCGGCCTGGCCACACCCCCAGCACGCCACCACGTCGCCGCGGCACCGCTCAACGACAATCTACCCCGCGATATTCCGGACTTCACGGGACGGGAAACGGAACTGGCCCGTTTGTACGACGAAGTGGAGCATTCCTCCGCCTCGGTAATGATCAGAGCGATTGACGGGATGGCAGGTGTCGGCAAGACGGCGCTCGCCATCCACATGGCTCATAAGCTGGCGGACCGCTATCCCGACGGGCGGTGGTACTTGCATCTCCGCGCCCACGATCCCCACCAACCACCGGTCGATCCCGGCCACGGACTCGAAATGCTGCTCCGGCTTCTCGGGGATGACCCTCAACGGATCCCGGATGGGCTGGAGCCGCGTGCCGCACTGTGGCGCGCACGGCTCGCCGATCGCCGGATATTGATCGTGCTCGACGACGCAGCCAGCGCTGACCAGGTCAGGCCGTTCCTCCCGGGAAAGCCGGGCTGTCTCGTGCTGGTCACGAGTCGGCGACGGCTCACCGGACTGGAGGGTGCGCGGCCACTTTCGCTGGATGCGTTGATTCCGCCCGAGGCGGCGCTCCTCTTCCGCCGGATCGTGGGCCAGGGCCGACCACTCGACGCCGGTGACGTCAACCGGCTCGTCAGCCTGTGCGGGCATCTCCCGCTGGCGGTCACGATCATGGCGAACAAGCTTCGCCACCGGCCGGCGCGAGGCGTCGGGGACCTGGTGGCGAAGCTGTCGCAGTCCAAGGGCGGGCTGGCCGAGATGCACGCGGGAGACAGCAACCTGTCCACCGCGTTCGATCTGTCGTACCGGGAATTGTCATCGGAACGGCGGAGGGCGTTCCGCCGTATTGGCCTGCATGTCGGCGCCGACCTCACTGTCGGCGCGGCCGCCGCGCTGATCGGGTGCGATCGGTATCGGGCGGAAAGCGCCCTGGAAGAATTGATCGATCGCCATCTTGTGGAAGAACCAGAATCAGGCCGGATCCGTTTTCACGACCTCCTGCGCGCATACGCCCGGGAACGCGCCGTCGAGGAAGAACCCGCAGGGGAGCCACGACGAGCCGTCCGCCGCATGCTTGATTTCTACCTGTACACCGCGGACCGGGCCGATCGCATTCTCTATCCGCACAGACGCCGCGCCGACGTGCGTGTCCCCCACCCGCCTGACCCAGCTTTCGTTGACAGCCCACGTTCCGCAGCCGAGTGGCTGCGGGACGAGTGGGCCAACGTGCTGATGTGCGTGCACTACACGGCAGAGCATGGATATCCCGTGCATGCGATCCAGCTTTCGCGGGCTGTCGCGACGTACCTGGAGCGATCAGCGCACTGGGAGGACGCTGCCCGTGCACACGAACTGACCCGCCGAGTCTGCCGGCAGATCGGCGATCGCGAGGGAGAAGCGCGCGTCGAACTCGAACTCAGCTTGGTACGGAGCCGCACGGGTCATTATGCGGCGGCCTTGGAACACGCCATCAAGGGCATCAACGCCTTCCGCGCGTTGGGAGACCGGGGCGGCGAGGCGGACACGCTGGACCATCTCGCCCGCCTTTCCTGGCTCTCCGGACGGAACCGGGAGGCCCTGGAACACGCGCGGAAAGCGATCGCGCTGTTCCGGGCCATCGGAGACCGGCACGGTGAAGGCAACGCCTTGCTGCACTCGGGGATCGCACTGTCGTATCTCGGGCTCGCCGAAGAGGCGACGGCGGCCTTCGAGTCCTGCCTTGAGATCGCGAACGGCGGGGGCGACGTCGCCACGAAGGCAATGGTTCTGAACAATTTCGGCGAATTACACTTCAGCCGCGGCGACTACCGCAGTGCGCTCAGCCTCTTCAGGCAGGCGCTCGCCATTCTGCGAGAAGCAGGATGGCGTCAGAACGAGGCGGTCGGGCTCAACAACATCGCCAACTGCCATGAGCGTGAGGGACGACGCGACGAAGCCCTGCACTTCTATCGTGAGGCGTTGGCGATATGCCGGGAAACCGGCGACCGCCGACACGAGGCCCACACCCTGAGCAATATCGGATCGACCTATCTGGGCATGGACCTCAACGCCGAGGCACTGATTCATTTCCAGAAGGCACTCTCCATTGCACGGACCATAGGAGATCCGTACGAATCCTCGCGTGCGCTTCAGAGGATCGGCGACAGCCAGCGGCACAGCGGCCAGTTCGCCTTCGCCCGGGAGACCTACGAGCGGGCGTTGGCCCTCGCCCACGAGCTGGGCGACCCGTTTCTTGAGGCAAGCTCACTTACGGGGCTGGGCGAAGCCCTTCTCCGCATGCGCGACAGGAAGGCAGCCGAGCGCCCGTGGCGACAGGCCCTCACGATCTTCGAGCGTCTCGGCGCGCCGGAAGCGAGATCCCTACGGAAACGCCTCGACACACTCGGGACGACTGGTGCATAATTTACGAAAGTCCCGCTTACCAGATAAGTTGGACGTGTCCTTCGGGATGCATTTTCATCCACAACGATCCAGAAGAGGAGCTATGCCCTTTTTCGAGTGGCTTATTATGATGGGATGACCATCCCATCATACAGGGTCATCGCCGAGCGGTGGCCCTGCCTCTCTCTCTGACGAATCTAAGCATAACGGGCAAACCCATCAAGACGCGCCTTAATTCTGATATATCCGATAGATCCGTCCTGGCCTACCATGTCCAGTGCCGCCTCATACATCCGTCTTGCGTCGTCCCGCCGGCCCGTGCGTTCCGCCAGATCCCCCAGGCCTTCCAACGCCGCAGCCTGCCCTACCGACGATCCCAGCTTGGACATCGCATCGAGGGCGGCATGCAGTTCCTGGTCCGCCTCGCCGAAATTCCCGGAACTCGCCTGCGCATGGCCGAGGAAGATGCCCACACGGGCCCTGTTGTACGAGTCGTCCACGCGTCGTAGCAGCTGACGAGCCCGCTCCAGGTGGATCACGGCGTCCGTGGCACGGCCCTGCGCGAGGAGCACGCCCGCCAGATCGATCAGAGCCAGAGCAGTCTTCCGATCGACACCGAGCGTATGGTAGGCAGCGGTCACGTCCACGAGCCGGCTGATGGCCACGTCGAAGTCACCTCGCCTGGCGGCGACCAGCCCGAGCCTGCGCAGCGAACCGATTTCCCTCTCTTTCTCGCCGAGCCGTCGCCAGATCTCGAGGGCCTCTTCGAACCGCGTTACGGCCTCATCATGACGCCCGAGGGCATCGAGACTCAGCCCCAGGCGGTTCAGCATCTTCCCTTCGGCGTGCAGGTCACCGCAGGAGCGTGCGGCGGCCAATCCTGTTTCCTCCACCTTCACACGTTCCAGGTGATGACCCATGAAGAGGAAGAGAGCCCACATGGAGTCAGCGAGCTGCCATGCGGTCGCCTCCCGTCCCCGCTCGTGTGCCAGCGTGACGGCGGCGCTCAGGTTCGCGCGCTCGGACTCCAGCCACTCGATCGCATCCTCCGGCCCACCGAAGTCGGTCACCTCGGAGGGAGGCGGTTCGGCATCTCGGGGAAGTCGAGTACGGTATGGCCTCAACCGGTTCTCCGCGCGCGCGGCAGTGGCGAGATACCAGCCGAGCAATCGCCCGACAGCGAGATCCCGGACCTCCCTCTGGTCCTCTGCCTCCGCCAACTGGCAGGCGTGCAACCGGACCAGCGCGTGATGAAAGCGATAACGCCCGTCGGCCGTGTCGGTCAGCAGGTTCGCGTCGGTCAGCTCCCCCAGCAGCCGCCGCGACTCCATCCTCGAGATGTCGGCCAGCGCGGCTGCCGCATCATCGCCGAACATGTCTCCCGGGATGAGGCTCAGAAATCTGTACAGCCGGGCCGCGTCGGAGCGGAGCACGCGGTAGGAGAGGTCCAACGCGGAACGCAACGCGACATCATCTTCGATCGTCAACGCCGCCAGGGTCCTCTGTTGCTCGGTCAACGCAATGACCATCTCCCGGAGAGGCCAGCTTGGACGCGCGGCCAGGCGGGCCGCCGCGACGCTCAGGGCCAGCGGCAGCCGCATGCACAGCTCGACCAGTTCGGAGGCTGCCTCGCGCTGTTGTTCCAGCCGGTCGCTCCCGAGGGCGTCACGGAGAAGGGCCAGGCTTGACTCGGCGTCGAACCGATCAACGTACACGCCACGTACTCCCTGCAGCAGCAGGCCGGCCAGCCGGTATCTGCTGGTCACCACGGTGGTGCTTGCCGGCGAGGCCGGGAGCAGCGGCCGCACCTGAGCGGCGGTCATCGCGTCATCGAGAAGTACGAGAACCCGCTGGTCCTGGGTCACCGTGCGGTACAGCGCCGCCCGCTGCGCCAGGTCTCCTGGAATGAGGTCCGTTGGGACGCCCAGGGAGTGCAGAAAGTCGCCCAGCACGTCGCGAGGGGACGCCGGGCCAGTGCCGGAATGTCCGCGAAGATCGGCGTACAACTGCCCATCCGCGAAATCCGAACGAATCATGTGCGCCCAAGCAACAGACAGCGCGGACTTTCCCACGCCCGCGGGTCCCGTTACCAGCACGGTAAGCGGGACATCCTTCACCTCCTCTCGCAGGACGTTGAGCTGAGCCAAGGCGGCTTCACGGTCAACCAGGCGCGGCCGTGGCGGAAGCTGGCTGGGTGCCGGCAGCGAAGCCGGAGTATGGAAATGGACGCCACCGAATACGTCACGCGCCTGAACCAGCGGACCGTGAACCACTCCAGTTACATCGTTATGTACAATTTCGGACAGGTTTCGGTTCGCTTTCACGTCGTTTGGACACCAATCTCAGGCTCCGGTAGCCCCTGTACATGTTGAAGCGACTCGGGATAAAAGACATGTGCAACAATGACCGATTTCAAAGTGCACTGCAATCCATCGAGGATTCATATGCAGCAGGCGACTACCGTCCGCACGCGGCCAGGCGCGATGCGGGCTCCGCCGGCGACGCTCTACTCTGGAGGAAACCTCTACCCCGAAAGAGGCGTGATGGACCCGAGCACGATCCCGACTCTGGCAGCGATCGTCTCCGCAATAGTGGGAGGGGCCGCCGGAGAGGCTGGAAAGCACGCCTGGACCTCGCTGACCGCGCTTGTACGCCGCCGTTTCGGCGATGGCGATGCGGCCGTGGCAGCCCTGGAACAGACCGACACAAAGTCGCCGGAGGAGGTTGCCAAGGTGCTGGTGGACCAGGCGAAGGCGGATGCCGAGTTCGAGCAGGCCCTGATCGCGTGGACGACCAACACGATGCACCTCATTCAGTACAAGCATGACGTGCACAACACCATCGGTGGCGACGCTCGCATCAGTGGGCCGGTCATTCAGACCGGCGATGTCCTGGGTTCGATCAATTTCGGCAGGTCCTGATCAGCCCTCCGTGGCCCAGGAGTCCGAAGGGCCACGATTCTGGGAACCGCTCCCGCCGCCGACCACCGGGCGATGGGAGCGGCGTTGCTCATTCCCGGGCATTGCGTCACACCCTGCGGATCCGACCACCGGTCACCTGCCGGTGGTGAGGACCATGCGGTAGCGGGCGTCGCCGGACATCATGCGGTCGTAGGCCGCCGCGACGTCGTCCAGCGGGCGGGTCTCGATCATGGGCCGGATGCCGGTCAGGGCGGCGAAGCGCAAAGTCTCCTCGACGTCGCGTGCGGTGCCGGACGGGTGGCCGTGCACGGTCCTGCTCGACGAGATGAGCTGGAAGGGGCTGACCTGGATGGGTTCGGGCGTGGCGCCGAGCACGATGAGCTCGCCGTTGTCGCCCAGCCCGTCGATGGCGGCGCCCATGGCGGCTGAGCTGGCCGCGGTGGCGAGGACGACCTTCGCCCCACCCAGGGCCTGCAGCTGCCCGGCCACGTCACCCGCGGTGCTGTCGATGTAGTGGTGGGCGCCGAAGCGCTTGGCCGCGTCGGCCTTGTCGGCGCCCCGCGCGACGGCCACGGTCTCGAAGCCGAGCTTGTTCGCGAACTGCACGCCCAGGTGGCCGAGCCCGCCGACGCCGAGCACGGCGACGAGCTCGCCAGGACCGGCCGCGCTGTGGCGCAGCGCGTTGAACGTGGTCACGCCGGCACATCCCATGGGCGCGGCCTCGGTGGCGCCGAGCTCGTCGGGGATGCGGGCCAGCGCGGACACGGGTACGACCACGGCCTCGGCGTACCCGCCGGGGTAGGCCCAGCCGGGCACCTGCATGCGCGCGCAGTGGATGAAGTCGCCGCGGCGGCAGGCGGGGCACGTGCCGCAGTTGCCGCCGAACCAGCCGACGGCCACCCGGTCGCCGACGTTCCAGTCCTCGACGTCCTCGCCCGTGGCTTCGACGCGTCCGGCGATCTCGTGGCCGGTCACCAGAGGGAACGGCACGTCGGGAAAGGCGGCGTTGACGAACGCGGCGTCGGAACGGCAGACGCCGCACGCCTCGACTGTCAGCCTGACGTGACCGCGCCGCGGCTCGGGCAGCTCGCGCTCGACCACGTCGAACGCGCCGCCGGGTTCGGTGACCTGAGCGGCTCGTACGGTCAGCGGCTTGGCGGAAGTGTCCGTGGACATGGTGAACCCCCTGGGCAGGAGACTGTGTTGTGGCGGAACCGGTCCGCACCGGACCCATACCCAGGACACCACGCCACAGCCCTCGGCAAGGGCTCTGAGCAGGCCCTTCGCGGGCAGGTACCGAGAAGGCAGGTACGAGTATTACACCCGTCTGGAGCAGGGCCGCGTGGGCACGCCGTCCCCGGAGGTCGTCGAGGCCCTGGCGCGGGCCCTCCAGCTCGACCCCGCCGAACGCGAGCACCTCATCGACCTGCTGGGGCGGCCGGCGCGCCGGGCCCCGTCGGCCCCGCAACGGGTCCGTTCTGGCCTCTATCTGACGCTGCAGACGCTGGAGCACGTGCCCGCCTTCGTCGTGGGCCGGCGTACCGACATCCTGGCCGCCAACCGCCTGGCGCGCGAGGTCCTGACCGACTTCGACGCCCTTCCAGCACCGCAGCGCAACCTCGCCCGCTACTACCTTCTGGATCCCGTCGCCCGTGACCGGGTGGGTGACTGGGAACAGATCGCCGCCGAGACGGTCGCCATGCTCCGCCTCGAGGCCGGCCGCCACCCGGACGACCGGCGGCTGGCCGAGCTCGTCGGCGAGCTCACCCTGCGCTGCCCCGAGTTCACCACCTGGTGGAACGACCACCGGGTGCTGCGCCGCACCCACGGCACGAAGTGCTATCACCACCCGGCGGTCGGGGAGCTGCACTTCTCGTACGAGTCCTTCCAGCCCTCCGGCGACCCCGACCAGACGTTGTGCGTCTACAACGTCGAGCCCGGCTCGGCCAGCGCCGACGCGATCCGGCTGCTGAGCGGCCTGGCCGCGCCCGCGACGCCCTCCGCAGAGACCAGGTGAACGGCCATCCGGAGACGATTCCCGTCGACGCCGGCATGGGGCCCGCGACACCACCGTCACGCCCCCTGTAGTTATCAGTGATACTCGTCATTGATTCCATTGATATTATCAGTGATACGATCGTCGTGTTTCCATCGGAACGGACCCACGGGAGTACGACATGATCATCGTGACCGGCGCCACCGGACTGCTCGGGCGCCAGATCGTCGAGCGGCTGCTCACCCGCGTGCCCGCGGGCCAGGTGGGCGTCAGCGTCCGCGACCCCGGCAAGGCACAGGCCTTCGCCGACCAGGGCGTGCGCGTGCGGCGCGGCGACTTCGCCGAGGCCGCCACCCTGGCCCACGCCTTCGAGGGCGCCACGCAGGTGCTCATCGTCTCGATCGACGCGCTGGGTGAGGAGGCCGTACGGCGACACCGCGCCGCGATCGACGCGGCCGTCGCGGCGGGCGCCCGCCGCGTCCTCTACACCAGCCACATGGCGGCCGGTGCCTCCTCGCACTTCCAGGCCTGCCGCGACCACGCCGCGACCGAGGAGGCGCTGCGAAAGTGCGGCGTGCCGTTCACCTCGCTGCGCAACGGCTTCTACGCCGCCAACGCGGTGCGGCTCCTCGCCCAGGCCATGCGCTCCGACCACCTCGTGCTCCCCGCGGACGGGCCGGTCAGCTGGACCTCACACGAGGACCTCGCCGACGCGGCCGCCGCCGTCCTGGCCGGCGAGGGCCGCTTCGACGGCCCCACTCCTCCGCTCACCGCGGCCGAGGCACTGACCTTCGACGACGTCGCCCGCATCGCCGGCGAGGTCACCGGACGCACCGTCACCAGGGTCGTCGCGCCCGACGACGCCTTCCGGCGGCAACTGACCGAGCACGGCGTGCCAGACGAGTACGCGGGCCACCTGCTCGGCATGTTCGCCGCCGCCCGCGCCGGCGAGTTCGCCACCGTGGACCCGACCCTGGCCACCCTGCTCGGCCACGCACCCACCCCGCTGAGCGCCGTCGTACGCAAGGACCTGGCCACCGTCTGAGGGCCGCCGGCGGCCGAGGGCTACACGTCGGCGGCCAGGCGGTCGAGCCACTCGCCGAGCAGGTGCTGCTCCGCCTCGCTGAGCGTGCTCTGCTGCGGCAGCGCGGCGCGCAGTGCCCTGGCCGCGCCTGCGGGGCCGGGGTCCTGCACGGCCGGTTCGTCCGTGGTGACGGCGGTGACCATGGACTCGCGCATGGCGGTCAGCAGGGCCGGGTCGCGCCCGTCCTCGGGGAGTGACAGCCAGGTGAGCACGGCGCCGCGGGCGGTGGCGTGGATGATGGCGGCGGCGAGCGGTTCGTCGACGCGGAGCCTGCCCGCCGCGGCGATGCGGCGGATGCGCCCGTGGAGCATCTCCATGCCGGCCCTGTGCGCGGGTGAGTCCGTGCCGCGCCTCGGCTCGCCGTACAACATCGCGTAGAGCGCCGGGTTGGCGAGCCCGAACTCGACGGCGAGGTCCCAGCCCGCCCGCAGGTCGTCGACCGGGTCGTCGGGGGTGGGGACGGCGCGCTTGGTCTCGATGAACCGGGTGTAGCCGTGCTCGGCCACCGCGTCGAGCAGACCGTCCATGTCGTCGAAGTGGCGGTAGATCGCGGGGGGCTGCACGCCGGCCGCGGCGGCTACCGCGCGGGTGGTGACCGCCTCGCGTCCCTCGCGTGCCAGAAGGCCGGCCGCGGCCTCGACCACCCGCCGGCGGGTCAGCTCGCGTCCTCCGCCCTCCGGCGTGGAGCCCGGCGAGGTGTCCGCCCTTGTCCGCATGGATGCAACGATACCGCTGCGCCCGTATCGGTGTTCACTGTCATGTCGCGAGCAGTCGGTGATCGGCCGGGCGGACGCCGAGCTGGGCTACGCGTCGAAGAGCGCGTTCAGCACCGCGTTCAAGCGGGAGTTGGGGGAATCGCCGCTCCGCCACCGCTACCGCGTGCGCGGCGCGGCGCGGCCTGGGCCTCGGCGGCGCGGGAGAGTGAGGGCTTCCCCACGCCGCCCTGAAGGTGTCTGCGCAGGCAGGCACATCGGCTGGTCCCCGCGGTGTCCTGCCGCTGCTGTGCCGCTCATGGCGACTCTGCGAGAGCTCGAAGACAGGGTGGCGGGGGCGCCGCCTGATGTCCAGCGGCCGGTTCACCCGGCCTCTTTGCGGGCTCCCACCTGGGACGACGCTTGCCGATCGGCCGCCTGCCGCTGTAGGAAGGCCGTATGTCCGTCGAAGGTGAACGCCCGGCCGTCGACCACCGCGTGGAGGATGCGCTGTGGGCGGCGAGGAAGTACTACCTGCACGGCGTCACGATGGACACGATCGCCAGGGAGCTCGGCGCCTCACGCTCGACCGTGTCCAGGCTGCTCGCCTACGCGCGTGACGTCGGCCTAGTCGAGATCCGCGTGATGCCGCCCCGCACCCGGTCGACGCGGAGTGAGGCCGAGCTCGCCGGACGGTACGCCGTGCACGCGCACGTGGTGCCGGTGCCGACGACCGCCTCGACGGTGGAGCGGCTGGAACGGTGCGCCGTCTACACGGCACGGCTGCTCACCTCGGTGTTCGACTCCGACATGATCATCGGCCTGTCGTGGGGCACGATGGTCAACGCCATCAGCCGCTGCCTGGTGCCCAAGGAGACCACCAACTGCCAGATCGTGCAGCTCAACGGCCTCGGCAACGCGCGTACGACCGGCATGCACTACGCGGGCTCCATGTTGTCCGCCTTCGGGTCGGCGTTCGGCGCCTACGTGCAGCAGTTCCCCGTACCGCTGTTCTTCGACTCACCGCGGGCCAAGGAGCTGCTGCTGCGCGAGCGCAGCGTGCGCTGGGTCGTCGAGCTGCAGCAGAGCGCCGACGCGGCGCTGTTCAGCGTAGGCACCGTGACCGACGGGATGCCCAGCAGCCCCTACCTGAGCGGCTATTTCCTCGACGAGGGCGACTTCGCCTCGCTGGCGGAGGACGGAGCCGTCGGCGACATCGCCACCTCGTTCTACCGGCTGGACGGGACGCACGACGGCGTCAGGTTCAACGCCAGGACGAGCGGGCCCGACCTCGACCAGTTCCGGCAGATCAAGCACCGGATCTGCGCCGTGTCGGGCGACCACAAGGTCGACGCCCTGCACGCGGCGCTCACCGGCGGCTACGTCACCGAGCTCGTCATCGACGAGATCACCGCCCACGTTCTGTTGGAGCGACATCCGTGAGCGCGGCCGGTGAGCCGCCGTCGGACTCCTCGCCGCCCCCGCCGAACGGTACGTTGCGGCCCTCCCTGACGCCCAGCGCGCCGGCGACCGCGACGGCGCACATGACGACCATCAGCGCCGAGATCGCCCATGTGCCCTGCGTGCGCGCGGTCAGGAAGGCCGCGATGAACGGCAGGGTGCCGCCCGCGGCCGCCGCGGCCAGCTCCCGGCTCGCCGCCACTCCCGTGAACCGCATCCGGGTCGGGAACTGCTCCGGCAACATCGACGCCTGCGAGCCCAGCATCAGGTCGTTCGCGAACGTCAGCACGAGGAGCATGGCCAGCCACACCAGCAGCACGTTGCCGGTGTCGAGCAGCCAGAAGAACGGGAACGCGGCGACGGCGCACAGCACGGCCCCCGCGATGAACACCGGCCTGCGCCCGAACCGGTCGGACAGCGCGCCGCACAGCGGCAGCGTGACGAGTTTGATCGTGTTGGCCACGAGCAGCCCACCCGTGGCGACCGCCGCGGCCAGGCCGACGTTGTCGGTGACGTACGACAGCGCGTAGACGCTCGGGATGTACGTCGCCACGTTCGGCCCGACACTGACCAGGAAACCCTTCAGCAGCGACCCCGGCGCCTCCCGCAGCACCGCGACCAGGGGCGCGGCGCTCCGGTCGCCGGCCTTGACGGTCTCGGTGAACGCCGGCGTCTCGTCCACCCGTGACCTGATGTAGAGGCCGACGGGCAGGATCAGGATGCTGACGAGGAACGGCACCCGCCAGCCCCAGCCGAGGAACGCGTCCTGGGCCAGCCACGTGAACGGGGTGAACACGAGGGTGGCGAGGATGACACCGAGCGCGTTGCCCGTGGGCGGGATCGCGGCGAACAACCCGCGACGGCCGGGAGGCGCGTGCTCGGCGGCCATCAGCGCGCCGCCCGCGTACTCCGCTCCCGCGCCGAGACCCTGCGTGATCCGCAGCAGGACGAGGATCACCGGGGCGGCGACGCCTATCGACGCGTAGTCGGGGATCAGGCCGATCGCCGTCGACGAGACGGCCATCACCGTCAACGTCACGACGAGCACGAACCGCCGTCCGTACCGGTCGCCGAGGTGGCCGAAGAGCATGCCGCCGACGGGGCGGGCGAAGAAGCCGACCGCGAACGTGCCGAGCGAGGCCAGTGTCGCCGCGAGCGGGTCGCCTTCGGGGAAGAACACCTTGCCGAACACGAGCGCGGCCGCGGTGCCGTACAACATGAAGTCGTACCATTCGAGCGCGGTCCCGATCGTGCTCGCGGAGACCACGCGGCGGATCATCGTCCGCCTCCCGGCCCGCCGCTCGCGGCCGGGAGCCGCTCGGCCCGCGGGCCGAGGTAGGCGCCCTGGTCGAGCAGCCGCTGCTGGAGCGCGGGCACGTCGACCCGCCGCGGCGCGACGCCGGCGGCGACCGCCATCGCCGCGCCCAGCCCCGCCGCCTCGCCCATCGCGAACGACGGTGGCATCACCCGCACGGCGGCCAGCGCCTCGTGGGTCGCGGAGATGCACCGGCCGGCCACGAGAACACCGTCGAGCTCCACCGGGAGCAGGCTGCGGAACGGGATCTCGTAGATGTTCGCGGTCGGCGGGATGCCGTCCTCGAACGGCCCGTCGCCGCTGACCGGGCTGTGGATGTCGACCGGGTAGCCGGCCACGGCCACGACGTCGTCGAAATGTTTCCCGTCGACGAGATCCTCCAAGGTCAGGACGTACTCACCGACGATACGTCTGCTCTCGCGCACACCCACCGTGGCGGCGGTGTCGAGCAGCTTGGCCTCCTCCAGGCCGGGCAGGTTCTCGTGGAAGAACGTCATCAGCTGCCGCACCTGCCGCCGGCCGAGCACCTCGGCTCGGGTCAGGTCTCCGACGTCGGTGCCGTCCATGCCGAGGACCCTCGTGGTGTTGATCCGCCAGACGCCCGGCTCCAGCGTCTTGAACAGCTGGACGCCGCGGCGCGGGATCGGGAACCGGCCCTCCCCGCGGGCCCGCTCGACGATGCCCTGATAGGGGAACAGTTCGTCGGGGTGCGTGTCCTGGTAGGCCTGCACCTTGGCGTCGTCGACGTTCGACACCCGGAAGAACACCGTCATCGGCTGCACGGCGCCGTCGCTCGACCGGCCGTACTCGTAGGCGGCGCCCCCGCGCGCCGCCACGTCGCCGTCGCCCGAGCAGTCCACGGTGACCGTGGCGGGCACCACGGCCAGCCCGCTCTTGTTCGCGACGACGACGCCCGTGACCTGCCCGTCCGCCACCAGGGTGTCAGCGACGAAGCTGTGCAGCAGCAGCTCGACCCCGGCCTCCAGACACATCTCCATCGCGACCTGCTTGGCGGTCTCGGGGTCGAACGGCGTGACGGCTTCGTGCCCGAACACCATGAATCCGGAGTACTGGCTTCCCGCCCTGGTGCGCGAAGGGTGGACCGCTCCACCGGCGGCCTCCATCCTGCGGACGAACTCGTCGAAGACGCCGCGGATCAGCTGCGTGCTGCCGTCCAGCGAGAACGACGTCATGCAGGGGCCGACCAGCCCGGCGGTCAGGTTGCCGCCGAGGAAGCCGAACCGCTCGACGAGCCGTACGGACGCCCCGGCCCGTGCGGCGGCGATCGCGGCGGCCAGGCCCGCGGGCCCGCCTCCCACGACGAGAACGTCCGTGGGCTCACCGACCGGGATGTCGCGCGTATAGCGGAGGGTAGTCGAATCCATGCGCGCCACTGTGACTTCTGCGTGCACGGATGGGCAAGAAATATGCACGAACGTGCAGAGAGCACGTTTTGTACGGTCAAATCTCCAGGGCAGCGATGAGTTCCGGGCGCGTGCCGGGTCAGCATGTCCGACACCGCACGTACTGAGGAGGGACCATGACCACCAACGCGCTACCGCCCGTGGTCGACGCCGCCACCTGGCAGCATCGGCTCGACGAGCTCCGCGCCAGGGAGAAGGCCGCGACCAGGGAACTCGACGCCATCGCCGCCCAGCGCCGCCGCCTCCCCATGGTGGAGATGCCCGACTACACCCTCGAAGGCAAGAAGGGGCCGGTCCGGCTGGCCGACATCTTCGACGGCAGGAGGCAGCTGATCGTCTACAACCACATGTGGTTCCCCGGTGAGGAATGGCAGTGCTCGGGCTGCACGGGATTCACCTCCCAGTTCACCCGGCTGGAGTTCCTCGGCGACTACGACGCCCGGTTCGTCATCGTCACCCAGGGCCCCATCGAGGAGGCGCTCGCCTACAAGCGGCGGGTCGGCAACACGATGACCTGGTACTCGACCGCGAACAGCCTGTTCGGCGCCGACGTGGGCGCGCCTCCCGGCGGAGGCTTCGCGGTCAACGTGTTCCTGCGCGACGGCGACGCCGTCTACCGCACCTGGCACACCGAAGGCCGCGGCGTCGAGCAGCTCAGCCACACCTTCGCGCTGATCGACGTGCTGCCGTACGGGCGGCAGGAGGAATGGCAGGATTCGCCCGACGGCTGGCCGCAGTCACCCGCCTACAGCCGGTGGCCCGAATCCCCGGACATCGCCGCCCGCTACGGCCCCGCCTGAGGTTCCGGGCCCGCGGCGCGTCGCGCCGCTCAGTACAGTGTCGGCATGGCAGGCGAGCAGGTGAGTGCCCGGGTGGACAGCTGGATCTGGTCGGTGCGGCTGACCAGGACGCGCTCGATCGCGTCCGACGCCTGCCGGGGCGGCCACGTCCGGGTCAACGGGGTGCGCGTGAAGCCCGCGCACGCCGTACGCGCCGGTGACGAGATCCGGCTGCGGCACGAGGGACGCGAACGCATCGTGGTCGTCTCCCGGATCATCACCAAACGGGTCGGCGCCGCCGTGGCCGCCGAGTGCTACGTCGACAAGAGCCCTCCGCCGCCTCCCCGTGAAGAGACGGTGACGGTGGCCGTCCGCTCCCGTGGCGCGGGACGCCCCACCAAGCGCGAACGCCGCAGCATCGACAGGCTCCTCGGCCGCCGCGAGTGACCTCGGGCTGTGCGGCGCCGGGCGACCCGGCGTCGCGTCAACGGGTCGGCGGGCGGGGCCGGTTCCACCAGAGAGAGAGGGACAGGGCGGCCGTGACGAGGAGACCGCCGGCGGCGGCGAACGCGGCGGCGGTGTCGACCCGCTGGGTGATGACGGTGAAGGTGCCGGGCAGGGCGTCGAGGGCTTCCTGGAGCTGGTCGGCGTTCTCGGCGCGGTGGTAGGAGCCGCCGGTGGTCCGGGCTATCCGCTTGAGCGCGGGCTCGTCGAGCATGCGCACGTTGCGGCCCCTGTCGAACCCGCCGCGCCCGCTCATCCCGTCCCACCTGCCATAGCCCCGGCCGTCGAACTGCGAGTTCTCGCAGACCATGGGAGCCGGACTCGTGCTGCCGAAGCCGATGGGGAAGACGCGGACGCGCCGCAGGGCCGCCTCCTGAGCGGCGGTCTGCGGGTCGACGCCCTGCGTGTTGGCGCCGTCGGTGAGGACGACGATCGCGGCGCCGGCGTAGCCGGACTCCCCGCCGGGAGGGTTCGCCCCCGCGGGGGCGACCGACGGGTCGACCTCGGCGATGGCGTCGATCGACGCGAGCATGGCCTGCCCGATCGCGGTGCCGCGGCCCACGGTGAGACCGTCCAGCGCCTCGATCAGCGCGTCGGTGTCGTCGGTGGGAGACACGAGCAGACCCGCGCTGCCCGCGAAGGTGACCAGCCCGATGCGCGGCCCGCCCCGCTGCGACTCGATGAACTCCGCGGCGGCCTTCCTCGCGGCGGTGATGCGGTTGGGATCGACGTCCGTGGAGCACATGGAGCCGGAGGTGTCGAGCGCGAGCAGGATCGTCGCCGACGTCTGCGGCACCGGCACCGACGCCTGCGGCCGCGCGGCGCCCACCGCGAGCAGCGCCAGCCCGGTCACGAACAGCGCCGCCGGGATCTTCCGCGTCCAGCGGGTACGCCCCGGCAGCGCGGTGCGTACGAGCGCGATCGAGGTGACGCGCACGGCCGCCCGCCGGCGCCGCCGCCGCATCCACCAGCGGA
Organism: Nonomuraea longispora; assembly: GCF_004348345.1. Taxonomy (GTDB): domain Bacteria; phylum Actinomycetota; class Actinomycetes; order Streptosporangiales; family Streptosporangiaceae; genus Nonomuraea; species Nonomuraea longispora. The sequence goes on along the minus strand of NZ_SMJZ01000030.1, from coordinate 34,553 downwards.
TGGCGAAGATCAGCGGAATGATCAGTACGGACAGCAGCGCCCACGGCCACGAGAACACCATCTAGATCACTCGTCCCGACCGGAGCACGGTGACCGCCGCTCCCGCGGCGAGCAGCGCAAGGGCGAGCCCGATCAGGGCGCCGGCGAGGGGCAGCGGCTCGTCGGAGACGGTCAGCCGCAGGTCGATCGTGTCGGCGATCCCGTCGAGCCGCGCGGTGTCGGAGGCGGGATGGTAGGCGCCGCCGGTGGTCTGCGCGATCACGGTGAGGGGTTCCTCCTCCAGCGAGGTCTGCAGGTGGTAGCCGTCGACCTTCACCGTGGTCCCGGCCGTGGTCCCGACCCCGACGGTGTGGACGTGCACGCCCGCCTTTTGAGCGGCCTCGGCGGCCCGTTCGACGTCGCCGCCCTGGTTCTGCCCGTCGGAGAACATGACGATCGTCGCCGACGGCCAGTAGCCGAGGTCGGGCGTCTCCCCGTCGCGGCCGACGGCCACCTCCTTGCCGCCGATCACCGACAGCGCGGCCGTGATGGCCGTGCCCAGCGAGGTGCCGCCGGTGAGCTTCAGCCGGTCGATGGCCTTGAGCGCGAGCGAGTGGTCGCGGTCGGGCCTGGCGGTGGTGAGCGCGCCCCGCTCGAACGCGACGACCCCGATGTCGACGCTGTCGGGCTGCGCCGCCACGAACGCGCGGGCCGCCCGCTGCGCGGCGGCCAGTCGGTTGGGGGCGACGTCGTCGGCGCCCATGCTGTTGGAGACGTCGATGGCGAGGATGACGGTGCCCGCGGTCCGCGGCACCGGCACCATGGCCGCCGGTCCCGCGGTGGCGACCGCGAGCACCGCGACGCCGGCGATCGTCAACCCGACCCCGAGGTACGCGCTCCGGCCGCCCCGCACGGCGATCCCGGCCGCGGCGAGTGCGGCCGCGCGCCGGCGCGCCGAGACGACGGCGGCCCAGGCGAGCGCCGCCGTCACGAACAGCCCGACGGTCAGCAGCAGCGGGGAGGACAGGGTCATGAGGTCTCCTTCCCCGGCACCATGCGCCGCCCGGCGGCCCCGGTCATGGTCGCCGGTCCCGGGTCCGGGCGACGACCTCGACGAGCGCCTCGGCCAGGTCGCGGTCGGTGTCGACGCGGTGCACGGGCACTCCCGCCCTGCGCATGCCGGCCGCCAGCCTGGCGTCGCGGTCGTCGACGGCCTCGCGGAAACGTACGCGCAGCAGCGGGTCGGCGGAGTCGACGACGAGCTGCTCGCCGGTCTCGGCGTCCTCGACCACGATCAGCCCGGCTTCCGGCAGCACGTCGTCGGTGGTGTCCACGATCCGCAGGGCGACCACCTCGTGCCGCCGGGCCAGGCGCCGCAGCGAGCGTTCCCAGTCGCCGTCGCCGATGAAGTCCGACAACACGACGATGAGGGCGCGGCGGCGGGCGAGCCGGCCGGCGGCGTCGAGCATCTCGGCCAGGTCGGTGGTGGCGCCGCCGCGGGTCTCCGAGGTGCGTCCCAGCTCGGCGCCGATCCGCAGCGCGTGCCGCCGTGAGGTGCCGGGCGGCACGACGCGCACCATCCCGGTGTCGAACAGCAGGGCGCCGACGCGGTTGCCGCCGCGGCCGAACAGCCGGGTGAGGACGAGCGCGAGCTCGGTGAGCACGTCGTGCTTGCCGCGTCCCGGCAGGCCGGCCACCATCGACGCCGACCGGTCGAGCACGAGCCACACCGTCAGCTCGCGGTCCTCGGTGAACACGCGCACGTGCGGCTCGTCCAGGCGCGCGGTCACGTTCCAGTCGATGTGCCTGGCGTCGTCACCGTCGCCGTACGCGCGCAACCCGGTGAAGTCGATCCCGGTCCCGCGGTACGTCGTGCGGTGGGCGCCCTGGAGCCGGCCGTCGAGCCTGCGGACGACCTTCCACTCCAGGCGGAGCAGGAGCTTGTCGGGGGCGGTGGCCATGGCTCAGCGGTTCTGCAGGACGACGTCGGGCGACCGGACCGCTCCGAGCACCCTGGTGATGATCGTGTCGGCGTCGACGTCGTCCGCGAGGGCCTCGTACGACAGGACGAGGCGGTGGCGCAGCACGTCGAGCGCGAGTTCGGCCAGGTCGTGTGGCAGGACGTAGTCGCGGCCGCGCAGGAACGCCAGCGCCCGTGCTCCCGTGACGAGCGCGATGGACGCCCGCGGGCTCGCCCCGTGGGTGACGTACCGTTCGAGTTCGCCGAGCCCGCCGGTCGCGGGGGAACGTGTCACCGCCACGAGCCGGACGGCGTAGTCGACGATCGCCGGGTCGACGTACACCTCCTGGGCGCGGGCCCGCATCGCGATCAGGTCGTCGGCCGTCACCATGGCCTGCGGCGGCTCCGGCGGGCGCAGCGCCCGGTCGACGATGGCCTGTTCCTCCGCCTGCGTCGGATAGTCGACGATCACCTTCATCATGAAACGGTCGACCTGCGCCTCGGGCAGCGGGTAGGTGCCCTCCGACTCGATCGGGTTCTCCGTCGCCATGACGAGGAACGGCTCGGGCACCCGGAAGGTCTCACGGCCGATCGTCACCTGGTGCTCCTGCATCACCTCCAGCAGGGCGCTCTGCACCTTGGCTGGAGCGCGGTTGATCTCGTCGGCCAGCAGCAGGTTGGTGAACACCGGGCCGAGTTCGGTCCTGAACTCGCCGGAGTGCTGGTGGTAGACCCGCGTGCCCACGAGGTCGGCGGGCACCAGGTCGGGGGTGAACTGCACACGCTGGAAGTTTCCGGCGATCGCGGCGGCCAGCGACCGTACGGCCAGCGTCTTGGCCAGGCCCGGCACGCCTTCGACGAGCAGGTGGCCGTCGGCGATCAGCGCGACGGCCATGCGCTCCAGCAGGACGTCCTGCCCGACGATCGTACGTTTGACCTCGAACAGCACGTGTTCGAGCGGATGAGCCGGCTCGGGGGACTTCGTCGAGGTCATCTGTGGTCCTTCTCGTGAGGCTTCGATCAGATCTCGGGCCCGTCGCCGGGCGGCCCGTCGCCTTCCGTGCCGCCCAGGGCCACGCCGATGGGCACCGCGAACGCGATGCCGGCGAACGCCTCGTCGCCTCCCGGGTCGGCGATGGAGACGACGATCCCGACGACCAGGCCGCGGGCGTCGAGGAGCGGACCGCCGGAGCTGCCCGGGTTGACGGACGCGTCGAACTGGATGAGCCCGCGCAGGTCGCCTTCTTCCTTGCTCCGTTCGGCGCTGCGGTTCAGGCCCGACACGACGCCGGTGGAGACGCTGTACGTCAGGCCGAGCGGATTGCCGATCGCGACGACGGGCGCGCCCACGGCCACGGCCCCGCCGAGCGTCGCGGGGACGACGATCTCCGGCAGCTTGGCGGGTTTGAGGGTCGCGACGTCGCGTGCGGGGTTCGAGGAGGCGACCGCGGCCTTCGCCCTGGTGCCGTCGGAGAAGGTGAGGTCGACCTCCTTGGTGCCCTTGATGACGTGGTGTGCCGTCAGGATCGTCCCGTCCTCGGCCGCGATCACCCCGGTGCCGAGCGACTTCCCGGCCTGGATGACCACCACGGACGGCCCGACCCTCTTGAAGACGTCGGGCACGGCGAGCGTCGCGCTGGGCGTCGGTGTCGGGCTCGGCGCGGGCGCGGCTGCCTCGCCGCTGCCACCGCCGCCCAGCCAGTACGCCAGCACCGCCACGACGACAAGGACGCCGCCCCCGATGACCATCCGCCGGGCCTTTCCGGCCACGGCTCCGTGAGCTTGCTGAGCCTCGGCCGCACCGGCCTCCCGCGGCACGCGCTCCATCGCCCCATAGTCATAAATTTCAGTCAAAAGTGCCACAAAGTCCGTCTAAGAACTCCATGAGAACCGCCCCGCCCGCTGGGCCTCCTGGACAGCCGCGACAGTCGTGCACCGCGACACCGGTTCGGGATACGCTGTCCGATCCCACCGCAATCCCGTCGTCCAGGACTTAACAGTGGAACTCCCCCCGCATCTGGCCAGCGTGCACGACCTCGTGAAGGATGTGGCACCCCTCGGCCTGCCGGACGAAGAGGAACGCATGAAGGTCGCCCGTTCGTGGGTCGATCTCGGCCTCGAGCTGCACAAGTCCTCGGGCGAGGTCGAGTCGGCCGCGCGGCGCGCCTGGACCGCCAACAAGGGCGGCGACGTCACGGCGTTCCAGGCCTCCTGGGAGGACGAGCACGGCCCTGGACGCCGGCTGGAGGCGGGCGGCAAAGGCGCGTTGCTGACCGGCCTGGGGACGATGGCGATCGTGATCCTCCGGGTGGTGTGGAAGGCGTACGTCACCTACGTCGTGGCGATCCTGGCCGCCTCACTGCTCGCCTCTCTCGCGGCGGGCCCGGCGAGCACGGTGATCCGGTACACCCGGGTCATGGGAGCACGTCGCACGCTGACACAGATGAGAACGAAGTTCCGGCAGCAGACGGCGCTGGTCGTCCGTGACACGCTTCACCGAGCCAGAATGCTCGCTTATGCGGCGGCGCCCGTGTTCGCGGCTCCGGTGTTCGTCTCGGCCACGAACCTGTGGGGACTCGGGACGTTGCGCTCGAACGAGGAGGCACAGCGTCTGACCGAGGAGGTGCTTCGTGAGACTCCCGCGGGCAGGGCAGCGCTCGCCTACGCCAAGGACCACGGCATCACCGTGGTCTACCAGGGGGACAGCCTCGAAGGCGCTCTCGGGGGCTACACGGACGCCCTGAATGTGATCGCCCTGGACTACGCGGGCCGGACGCCCGAGCAACTCGCCGAGGTGTTTGTCCACGAGGTGAACCATGCCCGTACTGACGGCGATCCGTACCCGATCGGGATGGATCGGGACGAGTACGTGAAGGCGGCCATCGAGGAGGAGGTCGACGGGGAGGTCAAGGCGCACGAGATGCGGATGCAGCTGGCGGCCGCCCGCGGAGAGCCGGAGGACTGGAGCAGCGACTACGGGTTCGCGTACAAGGACGCGGTCGGCCGGGAGAACGACCAACGGCAGCAGCAGCACCTGCCCCCTCTGTCCGCCGAAGCGGAGCGGCGCGTCGGGGACGAGGCCGGTCGCGAGGCGCTGCGCGAGTGGGCGCGGTCCGCCGGCTATGAGGAGCAGTTCGAGCAGCAGTGGAAGCGTCGCTATCTCCGGCCTGTGGCTGACGCTGCCACACCGGATTGGTGAGTTGTGCTCGCGCACCGACTAGGATCCGCGGATGGCTCGTGCACGTAACGACGATCAGGAAGTCGACCACACCAGCCTTCGAGCCGCCGCCGACGTGGTCCAGGAGGTGGCCGGACGCCTCGACGACCTCGCCGGGCAGACGTTCGCCGGCGCAGGCAGGCACCCGGTGAGCGACGTCATGGAGCCCAGTGCCGAGTTCGACGCCGAGTACGCGGACCTGCTGCGGATGATGCCGCAGGCGTACACGTCGATCGTCGAGCACCTGGGCCGGGTGGCCGACGGCATCATCGAGCACTCCGACAACCACAGGCGGGCCGAGCAGGCCAACAAGACGATCATCGAGGACGTCTGAGCGCGTCCGGGCCCGCCGGATTCAGCGGCTTCCTCGCAAGCGTGCCTGCGCGAACGTGGCCAGGACGGCGACGGCGCAGGCCGTAGCGGTGAGGGCGCCGTACCCTCCGGCGGACATGATGACGGTGGACAGGAGGCCGGCGCCCGCCGCGACGGTCCAGACGGCGGCGTCGACGGCGCCCTCGACGTGCGGCCGTTCGACCTCCGGCAGGTCCCTGGCCAGATGGCCGCTGCCGGCGACGAAACACAGGTTCCAGGCGTAGCCCAGCAGGAACAGGGCCACGGGCCGTACCGGCGGGAAGGCGGCGGATCCCGCCGAGACGACCAGCAGGAGCAGCCCGGCGAGCATCACCGGCCGGGCGCCGAAGCGGTCGAACAGGCGGCCCGTCACCGGGGACAGCGCGAACATGCCCAGCGTGTGCGCGGACAGCGTCAGCCCGACCGCGCCCAGCCCGTCGCCGTGCAGGTGCATCTCCAGCGGCGCGGCCGTCATCACCGCGACCATCACGACCTGCGCCGCCACCATGACGACCAGCGCGGACCGCGCGGCCGGCGTGCGGGCGAGCCGCCGTAAGGACATGCGCGGCGCGGCGGCGGAGGCCGCCCGCGCGGGCGCCGCGACAGAGGCCAGCGCCGCCACCGCGCAGGCGAGCGAGGCCAGCAGGAACGGCCCGGACCGCGACGTGAGCCCCATCCCCGTGGCCGTGTCGCCGGACGCGTCGAGCAGCAGCGGGCCGCCGACGGCTCCGAAGGCCGCCGCCCACACCACGACCCCGATGGCGAACCCCCGGCGATGCGCCGGATGCAGCTCGGCGGCGGCGTACCGTGACAGTTGCGCCCCCGCGTTGCCGAGCCCGAGCAGCGCCATCCCGGCGGTCAGGCCGATCATGTCGCCCGCGACGACCCCGGCGACCGCCAGGCAGGCTCCGGCCGCCGCCATGACGTAGCCGGTGACCAGGGCCGCGCGCCGGCCCGCGCGGTTCGTCAGCCGGGTCAGGACGAGCGCGCCCGCGCCGGTCCCGATGATGCCCGCCGTGGCCGGCACGCCCGCCCAGCCCGTCCCGAGCCGGTCCCCCGCGACCAGCGTGCCCGCCACGCTCGCGACCGCCATCGCCGCGTTCATCAGCGCGGTGCCCGAGCACAGCGCCGCCATCGGCCGTCTTGTGCGGGTCGCCCGGCCCGCTGGCACCTCCACAATCATGGTCTTCACGATAGGAACGCCGCATGCGCCGTTGAATGGGCGAACAACGGCATTCAGCGCTGTGCGCCTCTGGGTCACAAACCATCCGACATGCGAAGCTTTGCACATGGAAAGACCGCTGGATCAGACGGACTGGCACATCATCGGCGAGCTCCAGCGCGACGGGCGGCTCTCCTTCAACCGGCTCGCCCAGCGCGTCAACCTCTCCGCGCCCGCCGTGGCCGAACGCGTACGGCGGCTGGAGGAGTCGGGGGTGATCACGGGCTACCAGGCGCGCGTCGACCCGGCGAGCGCCGGGCAGCCGCTGACGGCCTTCGTCCAGATGCGCTGCGCGCACGGCCGCTGCCTGCTCAAGACCACGGCCGCCGAGGACCTGCCCGAGGTCACCGAGGTGCACAAGCTGAGCGGCAGCTGGTGCACGATGCTCAAGGTGCGGGTCGCCTCGATGCCGCACCTGGAAGGACTGCTCGAACGGCTGGGCGAGCACGGCGAGATGAACTCCCACGTCGTGCTCTCGACACCGTACGAAGGCCGCCTCGTCGAGCCACAGCCCTCGCGTGACCGTCCGGTGACCGCCTCGCAGGGCTGGACGCGCCGTCACCCGGGCGGTCGCGCGTGAACACCCGCCCCGACGACTGCGCCGACGCGGCTCTGCGGTGGCTGCGTCAGAGGTGAAGGCCGCGCGTCACATCGTCTCCAGCGCCATCATCATGAGGAGTACGCAGAAGGAGCACCCGCCGACGAGCACGACCCCCGAGGCGGCGAGCGCGAGCTTGGCCGTGAGCAGGCGCCGCACGACCAGATGGACCACCACGGTGCCCAGGAAGGCGAACAGCGGGAGCCAGGGCACGAACAGGCAGGCGCCGCCGACGAGGACGGCGCAGGCCAGTGCGACCGCCACCCTCGCGCCGCCCCGCAGGTCACGGCGGGTGACCGCGTAGGTGACGCCTCCGGCGAGAACGGCACTCACCGAGATCATCATGATGATGATGTCCACGAACATCCTCCGAATCGGCGGACTTATGGTCATCGAGTGTGACCCCACCGGAGGTCAAATAGTTCGATCTTGGGCGCCGGCCTCCGGCGACGGACGGCGGCCGGACCCGAGCACCTCCGCGACGTGAGCGGCCCATGCGATGGGATCGACCGCGAGGAACGGCTCGCCGGCCACGGTCGCGGGGGTCGCCCCGGTGAACGCCATGACGTCGCGGTGCAGGTGGGACTGGTCGGCGTAACCGGCGTCGGCCGCGACGAGGGCCGCGCCCTCACCCGCGACGAGGCGGTGGGCGGCGTGGTCGAAGCGCACCAGCTTCGCGGCGCGTTTGGGCGGCAGGCCGAGCTGCGCGCGGAACCGGGACCACAGGCGCTTGCGGCTCCAGCCGGTCTCCCCCGCGAGCGCGTCGATCCTGACGACGCCGCGGCCGCCGACGATGCGTCTCCAGGCCCAGGCCACCTCCCCGTCCACGGGCGGTCCCGCCGCGCGCCGACGGGCGATCAGCGCGTCGACCAGGGCGAAACGCTCCTGCCACGACGAGGCCTCGGCCAGTCGCTCGCGGATCCGTGACGCCTCACGGCCCCACAGATCGGCGATGGGCGCCACGGCGTCGTCGAGCTCGGCCGGTGAGACGCCGAGCACCGCCCGCGCGATCACCGGGGACAGGCGCACCTGCACACATTCGACCTTCTCGCCCCGTGCCCAGACCGCTCCCGCGGACCCGAGCCCCGGCCCGGCGACGATGCTGCCCCGCTGCCGCCGGCCCGGGGCGTGGTCGACGACGGGCGACCCATCGCCGAACTCCAGGATCAGCGTCACGGCCGGGTGCGGAACCATCCGGAGGGCGCCCAGGTCACGGACTCGGAACCCGGCCATGGTGGCCCCGCGAACCCGGCTGGGGCGCGTCGGGCACGCGACCTCCCACACTGCCTCGCCGTGCACGAACGTCCGCACCGTTTCATGCTAGGCGAGCCGCCCGAAGGGGGAACATTCGTCCAAGCCACCCGCGCGTACGGGTTGCGACAGTGGGCCTCATGACGATTCCCGACGGCGCACCGCGCGTGAACCCCGATGCCACTGGGAGCACGACGTTGTCCCTGGACGACGGCGACATCTATGTGTGCCAGGACGGCCGCCGCGACGCCCCCGCGCTTCTGCTCGTCCACGGATCCATGTCCTCGGCCCGCTCGTGGGACGCGCTGGTGCCGCTGCTGACCGGCTCCCATCGTGTCATCAGGGTCGACCTGCTCGGGCACGGCCGGTCGGCCAAGCCGGCCGACCGCGGCTACACGACCCCGGAGCAGGCCCGCAGGGTCGGCGTGGTGCTGGACCGGCTCGGCGTGGAGCACGCCGTGGTCGCCGGCCATTCCAGCGGCGGCGCGGTCGCCACCGCCCTCGCCGAGCAGCGGCCCGGCCTGGTGTCCGCGCTCGTGCTCATCAACACCGGGCCCAGCCTGGACGCCTTCGTCGCACCGCCCTCCCCCGCGATCACGCCGGCGCAGTGGCCGCCGGCCGACGAGCAGATCCGCCGGTTCGCGGCCCCCGCCTTCAGCCGCGCGGGCTTCGAGATCCCGGACGCACTGCTGGACGAGGTCCGCACCATGACGTTCCACACGCTCACCACGACGATGCAGGCCACCACCGAGTATCTGAAGGAGCGCACGCTCCCGGACCGGCTGAGGACGCTCGGCAGGCCGCTGCTGGTGATCTTCGGCGAGGACGACCGCAGGGGGCGATCCTCATCCGCCGCCGGCTACCGCGTCGTTCCCGGCGCGAAGGTCGAGCTGTTGCCCGGTCTCGGCCACACGCCCATTTTGGAGGACCCGTCGCGCACCGCCGCCCCTCTCCTGGCCTTCACCGCGGAACACGCCACGCGGCCGCACCGAACGGACGATGTCGTTTAGATTGCATGATGTTGCGGTTCGTGGCGTCAGAGACCGTGTTCTGACCTTCACGGCTCCCTCCTCCCGTTAAGGAACCTCCCATGAGTGTCCACGACGTCCAGACGATGCGGCAGGCGGTGCTCCGTTTCCTCGGCTCGCTCGACACCGAGCGCAGAGCCGCGGCGACGGCGGCGTTCGGCTCGCCCCAACGCACCCAGTGGTCCTATCTGCCGGGCCCTCGTCCGGGGCTGCCGCTGGCGGAGATGACCTCCGCGCAGCAGGACCTGGCGCTCGCCCTGCTCGACGCCGGCTGCGGCGTGACCGGTGCGCGCACGGCGAGAGGCGTGATCGAGCTTGAGCGCATCCGGCGCCGCCTGGCGACCGGCGTCGACGAGATCGACGGCGACCGCTACTGGTTCCGGGTCTTCGGCGACCCGCAAGGCGCCGACCCGTGGACGTGGCGGGTCAACGGTCACCACCTCGCCGTGCACATCACGGTCGTCGGCGACTCGATCTCCGCCACGCCGAGCTTCCTGGGCGCCGAACCCGCCATGGTGCTGTCCGGGCCGCGGCGGGGACTGCGGCTGCTCGCGGAGGAGGAGGACCTGGGCCGGGCGCTGCTCGCCGACCTCACGCCGCACCAGCGATCGATGGCGATCACCGGCGAGGTGGCTCCCGACGACGTGCTCACCCGCAGCGATCCCGTGGCCGGTCTCGACGGCATCCCCCGCGGGCTGTCGTACGCCGACATGGCCAAGCCGTCGAAGGACCTGCTGGAACGGCTCGTCCGCCGCTATTTCGAACGCGCCCCCGGCTGGTACGGCGAGACGTGCTGGCGCGAGGCGCTCGACGCCGGCCTCGACAAGGTGACGTTCGCCTGGATGGGATCCGACCAGCGCGGGCAGGGCCACTACTACTGCGTCGCCGGGCCCACGTTCCTGCTGGAGTACGACAACACCCAGGACGACGCCAACCACATCCACTCCGTGTGGCGCGACCTTCGTCATGACTGGGGCGAGGACCTGCTCGCGCGCCACTACGCCGAGCACCACTGACCCGCTCGGTCGCGGAGCTAGGCCGACGCTTCCGCCCGGCTTTTCAGCGCCTGGTTGAGCTGCTCGAACACCGGCTCGAACCGGCGCAACACCGGCCACATCATCCCGGCGGCGACCCCGGTGACGCTCTCCTGGTGCACCACGTGCGTGCCACCCCGATCCGGCGACAGGTCGAAGGTGTGCACCGAACTGACCACACCGCGCGCCAGCACGGTGGTGCGCCAGGCCAGCCGCCGTGGCGGGGTGGCGTCCTCCACCGTCGCGCGCATCGGCACGACGACGGGACCTCCCGGCCACAGCGCCGTAGGCAGGCTCAGCCGGCTCCCGGTCACCGCGGCCCCGCGCATCCTCGGCACCAGCGGATTCCACTCCGCGTAGGCGTCGAAGTCGCAGAGGATCGCCCATACCTGCTCGGGAGACGCCACGATGTGGATCTCCGTACGGATCTGGTGCACGCTTCACCTCGCGGGGTCGTCGGGGGGACCACACCCTACCCCGATGAACGATCTTGGTACAGGGAGCACCATGAGGTTCCTCATCGTCGGCGGCAGCGGCCACCTCGGCAGGGAAGTCGCCCGGCAGTGCGCCTCGGCCGGGCACGAGGTGAACGCCACCTACCTCTCCCGGCCGGGCACCGCCGAGGGCGTCGTGTGGTCGCCGCTCGACGTGCGCCGGCGGGAGGACGTCGACGCCGTGATCACCGCGGTCCGTCCCGACGTGGTCGTCAACGCCGCCTACCGTCAGAAGGACTGGGCGAGCACGGCGACGGGAGCGGCGCACGTCGCCCTCGCCGCCTCGGGGGCAGGCGCCCGGCTGGTGCACGTGTCCAGCGACGCCGTCTTCTCCGGCGCCGCGGTCCACTACGACGAGACGTGCCCGCCCGACCCCATCACCCCGTACGGCGCCGCCAAGGCCGCCGCCGAGACGGCGGCGAGCACGATCGCGCCGGGTTCGGTGACGGTCAGGACGTCCCTGATCATCGGTGCCGGCGACTCCCCGCACGAGGCTCTGGTGCACGCGCTGGCCACCGGCAGGACGACGGGAACGCTGTTCACCGACGACGTACGATGCCCCGTGCACGTCGCCGACCTGGCCGCGGCGCTGCTCGAACTCGCCGTCTCCGGCCATCACGGCATCCACCATGTCGCCGGTGCCGACGCGGTGACCCGTTACGAGCTGGGGCTGCTCATCGCCCGGCGCGACGGGCTCGACCCCGGCCTGCTGCCTCCGGGCCGGCGCGCCGACGCCGGCGTGCCCGGTCCGGCGGACGTGCGCCTGGAGTGCGGCATGACGCGGCGGCGGCTCCGTACCAGGCTGCGCGGCGCGCGGGAGTTCCTGAGGTGACATGACACCGGTGGACGCGCAACTCGCTGAATCGGCCAGGGTCCGTGATGAGCGCCTGCGCCTGGTCGAAGCATTGCAGAACCACCCCTGGTGGGATGGCGTTAGCAACCGCTAACCTGGCGCAGCTCTCGCTCTACGCCGCGGCGAAGAACGACGGAGCATCCGCGCGCCCCTCCGCTTGAGGACCGCTGACTTACTTAGCGATCAGTCCTGTAGTCCCAGGCAAACCCACAGCTGTCGCAGCACGCCAGCCGCAGCGATGGTTGTGGCCGGCCGACCGCCCGGCCCCAACGGGCCTCTACCCCGGCAACAGCCGCATCCGGCGGTGGTCGGCGACCACGGCGACCGCACCGTGTTCACCTGCGATCTGACCACAGGTGAACGTGTCGCCCGTGCCGTCGATCTCGACAGCGCCGCGTCGGAGGATCCGGATCCCGACGCCGAGCGGACCATGAGCTTGATCGCGCTGTGTCGCCTTCTCGAAGTGTCGGAATCAGAAGATTCAACGACACCCTCTGGTTGGACCCCGCAACCCCTCTCGAAAACCGGACATCGAGCGACGAACCGTGACGTCGGATGGCCGGTTCCGCGCACGAATTGACGACAGGATTTCCCGACAGGAAAACGGGCTCCACCCCTTCCCGAGGAGAGCCCGGTGCAGATCGTCTGCGCTATCTGACCGATACCGGCCGTCGCCTGATCACCATCAGTGCGGACCGTCAGGATGAACCCCAAGAGCCCAGCGGACAGGCGCCAGGAGACTGGGACGAGGACCTCACCTTGACGCTGTTCACCGGGACGCTGACGGTGTCGCTTTGGAGTCCACCCTTGCCGGACTGAGATGGGAAACCCACCGCCGGCGCCGATGCCCCTCGCGGCGTGCGGCCAGGGCGGCAGCCGATCACATTGAAAATGTATCTCCAGTTTGGTTTTATAGTCACACGCAACCCGAAAAAGGGAGAACGTGGACATGCGCGCCGTCATCATCGGAGCGGGAATCGCGGGCCTGGCCGCCGCGCTGCGGCTGCGTCAGGCAGGCTGGGAGACCTTGCTGGTCGAGCGGGCGCCTGAGCGTCGCCGTGGCGGTTACGCCGTCACCTTCGGGGGCATCGGCTACGACGGTGCCGAGCGGATGGGCATTCTGCCCGAGCTGAAGCGGCGCTCCTTCGTGACCCGTGAGCTGGTCTACCGCAAGACCAAGGGCGAGCGCCGGTTCGCGCTCAGCGGCCAGACCATCACCGCCGCCATGGGCAAGAAGGCGTTCAACATCCTGCGCGGCGACATCGAATCGGCGCTGTACGAGACGGTCAAGGACGCCACCACGATCCGCTTCGGCACCACTATCACCGCCGTCGAACAGGACGCCGACGCCGTGCACGTCACCCTCAGCGACGGCACGGTGGAGCACGCCGACCTGCTGATCGGCGCCGATGGGCTGCACTCGGCGACACGTGCCCTGGTCTTCGGCCCGGAGGAGAACTACCGGCTCGACATGAAGCACCGGGTTGCCGTCTACATGATGGAGGAGCGGCCGGCCGAACTTCCCGTGGGAACCACGGGTTCCATCAGCGCGGGTGGCCGCACGTTCGCGGTGATCAGCGTCGGCGACGACCGCACGGCCGTCTTCTTCGGCTACCGGACCGACCCCAGCCAGGGGAAGCCTTCCCTGGAGGAGGTGCGCGCCATCTACAACGACATGGGCTGGCTGGTCCCGCAGGCCCTGGAGGGCCTGGAGACCGCGGACTCGGTCTACTTCGACTCCATCAGCCAGATGGTGGTCGACCGGTGGAGCCGCGGCCGGGTGGTGCTGCTCGGCGACGCCGCGTGGTGCGTCACGCTGTTCGCCGGCTACGGCTCCTCGCTGGCCGTCGGCGGCGCCGACCTCCTCGGGGCGGCCCTGGAGCGCCACGGCGGCGACGTCCCGGCAGCGCTGGCGGAGTGGGAGGCGCACCTGCGGCCGGAAGCGGAGAAGAAGCAGAAACTCGGCCGCCGGGTCAAGGGCGTCTACGCACCCCCCAACCCGCTCCTCCTGGAGCTCACCCAGCTCCCGCTGCGGCTGTCGTCGTGGGGCCCGGTCCGCCGGATGGTCGAGCGCAAATTCCAGTTGGAAGGTTAAGGAGATCGACATGCGAGTACTGGTCATAGGTGGCACCCACCATGTCGGCCGCGCCCTGGTGGAGACCGCGCTGCGGCGCGGCGACACCGTCACCACCCTCAACCGCGGCCTGTCCCGCGCGCCCGCTCCGGGCGTGGAAGCCCTGGTCGCCGACCGCACCGACCCTGATGCGGTACGGCTGGCGCTGAGCGACCAGACATGGGACGCCGTGATCGACACCTGGGCCTGGGCGCCCAACGTGGTCCGCGACACGGCCCGGCTGCTGGCCGACCGGGCCGGGCACTACGGCTACGTTTCCAGCCGCGGCGTCTACGCCTGGCCCTGGCCGACCGGCGCGGATGAGAGCGCACCGCTGGTCGCCGGCGACCCCGGCAGCCGCGACAACGCCGACTACGCCGCGGCCAAGCGCGGCGGCGAACTGGCCGTGATCGAGTCCTTCGGCGAGCGCGCCCTGCTGGCCAGGGCGGGCATGATCCTCGGCCCGTATGAGGACGTCGGCCGGATTCCCTGGTGGCTACGGCGCCTGCAGCACGGCGGACCGGTCCTGGCCCCGGGACCGGCCGACGCGGCCGTGCAGTACATCGACGCCATCGACATGGCGTCCTGGATGCTGACGGCAGCCGAGCGCGGGATCGGCGGGGCGTTCAACCTCGCCGGGCCGCCCGGTCACACCACGATCGGCGCGCTGCTGGAGACAGCGCTGGAGGTGACCGGCTCCAACGCCGAGCTGGTGTGGGCTCCCGCAGAGGTGCTCGAGCAGGAAAACTTCCTGCTCGGCATGGAGTTCGGGCTGCGCTATCCGGGTGACTCCCATCCCACCGGCCTCCACGACGCCGACGTCTCCGCCGCGCTGGCCGCCGGGCTCACCCTCCGGCCGCTGCGCGAGACCATGGCCGACACCTGGGCGTGGCTGCAGCGCGAGGGGGATCCTGCTCCGCGCCCGGACGCCCCGTCCCCAGCCCAGTGGTTCGACCCGGACCAGGAGCGCCGCGTCCTGGACCTGGTTCGCGCACGCGACCACACATGAAAACATTCGATCAATACGTTCACAGAGACATCGGAGGGTTCGGCCCATGCCTCCCGCTTTCTCCGCCGCGGAAAAGGCCCGTATCACCAAGCTCCTGCTGGACAACGGCGAGCGGCTGTTCACCACCCAGGGCCTGCGCAAGACCTCCCTGGAGGACCTGGTCGCCGGCACCGGGATCGCCAAGAGCACCTTCTACGTCTTCTTCGACTCCAAGGAGGCGCTCTACCTGGACCTGATGCTCGCCCAGATGGCCGAGGTCAAAGGCAGGGTCATCGACCAGGCGCTGTTGAAGGAATCCGACACCCGCGCCGGGCTTCGGGCCTTCCTGCACGCCACCATCGCCGAGCTGCGCGACAACCTCTTGTACAGCAGGCTCGTGACGCATCCCGAGGAGATGGACGCCGTGGTCAGGAAGCTGGACCCGGAGCGCGTGACCGCCGCACCGGACAACCCGGTCACCGCTCTAATGTCCTTCCTGACCGAGCACACCGACGACCTTGTCACCGACGACCCGGCCGTGATCATCGGTGTGCTGCAGGCCGTCCTCATGCTGCCTCTCCATCGAGACCGGCTGGCCAGCCCCGACCTGTACACGAAGATCCTCGACCTGCTCATCGACATCATCTCCTCCGGCCTCACCCGGCCCGCGGGTGCGTGACGACCACGCTGAGGCCACGGCCCCTGGGCCGTACTCGTGCCATCAAGAGATCATGTCCGGCCAATAGCTCCCGAGCTCCCGTTCCATTTACCGCCGGAACCTACACTCGACCGGCCCGCGTTCGGCAAGATCGCCGCCAAGGCGCACTCCGGCGACGCCCCGACGGTCTCGGAGCTGTTCCAGCTCTGCCGCGACCTGCTCGACATCCACGCCGTCCGCAACTGGTGCCAAGCCCGCGGCCGGGCAGAGCCTTTCGCTTGTGCCGCCCAATCCGCCAGCCGGGAATTTGTGACTGACTGACTCTGGCAGCGCCGAGGAACCGCAAACGGTTCTCTGGAGGTAGCAGAATGTGATACACGCCACATGTGAGGAGTACGACGTGGCGACGCAGATCGCCGTCTCCCACCATTACTGGGCGGTGGACGGCCGGCTCGAGACCCGTTCGACGCCGCATCGCTACGTGTGGCCGGCCGAGCTCGACCTGATGGCACGGCTGGCCGGCATGACCCTGCGCGAGCGATGGGCGGGCTGGAAGCACGAGCCGTTCGCCGGCGACAGCCGCAACCACGTCTCGGTGTGGGAGAAGGCGTCGTGACTTCTTATCATCGCGGCATGACGCTGCCGAACCAGGAGCCGCGGCCCAGCCGGCGGGCGGTGCTCCTCGCCGCCGGTGGGCTGCTCGCCGGGTGCGCCGAGCAGCCCCAGATCGGCAAGGTCGACCTGCGCCTGGCCACCGGGCCGGCCGGGGCGGTCTACCGGCGCATCGGCGGCGTGCTGGCCGGCCACATCTCCGAGCAGGTGCCGGGCGCCACGGTGCGCACCGTGCCGAGCGGGGCGTCCACCGACAACATCCGCATGTTGCGGGCCGGGGAGGTGCAGCTCGGGCTGACCAGCCTGGACGCACTGATCAGCCCCGACGGCAGCGCGCCCGAGGGCCTGTCGGCGATATGCAGACTGTACGAGAGCCACCTGCATCTCGTGGTCATGGCCGGTTCGCCGATCGACGAGTTCGGTGACCTGAAGGGCAAGCGCGTCTCGCTCGGCGCGCGCGATTCGGGCACCGAGTTCACGTCGCTGCGGGTGCTGGAGCTCGGGCCGGTGGACGCCGACGGCCGCTACCTCAGCCAGGCCGCGTCGGCGGCGGCGCTGCGCGACGGCGAGATCGACGCGATGTTCTCCCTCACCGGTGTCCCGACACCCGCCATCACGGAGCTGGCCCGGCGGCACGCGATCCGGCTGATCCACCTGGACGAGCAGGCGCCCGCGCTGTTCACGAAGTTTCCGGGTCCCTACACCCCGGCCACGATCCCCGCGACCGCGTACACCGGGGTGCCCGCCACCCGCGCCGTCGCCGTGCCCAACGTGCTCCTCGCCCGCAACGACCTGCCCGGCGACCTGGTCCACGCCATCACCGACACGATCTTCACGCACACCGGCACGCTGCCCCCCGCCGCGCCGGGCGCCGCCGGAGCCGTTCCCGACGCCGTGCCCGAGGCGTGGCAGATCAACGTACGGACCGGGATCTCCACCGCGTCGATCCCGCTCCATCCGGGCGCGGCCGCCTGGTTCCGCGAACGCAAACGCTGACCCGGAGGCGGATCGGGGCGGGGTCCTCGGCTCAGGCGGGCGCCGGGGCCTCGGATGACGACGGCACCCGGGGCACGGCGGGCAACGCGACCACCGCGGCGAACCCGTGCCCCGACCCGTCCGGGCGCGGCAGCCCGTCCTCCAGCCGCAGCTCGCCCCCGGCCGCGCCCACCAGGTCGGCGCAGATCGCCAGCCCGAGGCCGGTTCCGGGCACGTTCTGGTGCCGGGGCGAGCGCCAGAACCGCCGCAGCGCCTGGGTTCGCTCCGACGGGTCGATCCCCTGCCCGTCGTCACGGACGATGATCGTGACCGCCCCTCCGGCCGCGGAGCCGTCACCGGCGTTCGCTGGATCGATCCGGGCGGTCACCTCCACCACCCGGGCGTCCGACAGCCGCAGCGCGTTGCTGATCAGCTCGTCCAGGATGCTGCCCAGCCCGCCCGACGGCTCCAGCAGCCGCAGCCCCGGCGGCACGTCGACCGTCAACGTCTGTCCCGCCGTCTCCGTCAGTGCCCGCCACCGCTCCACCCGGGTCGCCAGCACGGCGTCGAGGTCCACCGGCGACGCCGTCCGTATGCTCTCCATCCGCGCGCTGGCCTGCAGCGCGTTCAGCATGCGCTGCATGGCTTTCAGCTCGTCGACGGCGACACCGTACACCTGCCGCCCGCCGCCGTCCGCGCCGAGGTGCGGTTCCAGGCTCTCGACGGCGAGCCGGAGGCTGGTCAGCGGGTTGCGCAGCTGGTGCGAGGCGTCGGACACGAACGCCCGCTGCCGCTGCACGGCGTTCTCGACGGCGTCCATCATGGTGTTGAATGACTCCGCGAGCCGCCGCAGCTCGGCCGGGCCCGCCTCGGCGTCCGCGCGGATGGTGAGGTCGCCCTGGGAGATGCGGGAGCTGGCCGCGTCCAGTTCCCGCACCGGGCGCAGCACCCAGGCCGACACCGGCCAGGCGACGGCCATCAGCGCGATCAGCGGCAGCAGCCCGAGCCCGGCGAGCCTGGCCCAGCGGGTGAGGATGCGGGAGCGGGTCTTCGACAGGTCGGAGATCGTGACGACGGCGCCGACGACCTCGCTGTCGCGGCCCACGGGTTCGGCGACGACGAGCGCGGAGTCGTCCCACGGCGCCCATTCCCCTGAGGGTTCCGGCCGGGCTCCGGCCAGCGCCGCGGTGACGATGCGGGGCAGCGCCGGTTCGTCGCGCGCCGCCTCCTGGTACGCGCCGGCGGGCCCGAGCAGCACCGTGCCGGACGTGTCGATCACGGCGACGGGGATGCCGTACAGCTCGTGGTAGCGGGTCAGCTCCTGCTGGAGCGCCTCGGTCCTGCCGGTGGACAGGGCGGTCTCGGCCAGCGACGAGAACCGGCCGACGTCGTTGAGCCGGTCGACGTACGTCTCCTGGATCTCCCGCTCGGCCACGGTGACGCTGAGCGGCACCCCGAGCGCGGTGACGAGCAGCACCGCGAGAGGCACCAGGACGACGAGCAGGCGACGGTGCATGACGGGTCAGCCGGTCGGCTCCGGCCGGTCGGCCAGGAGCCGGTAGCCGACCCCGTGGATCGTACGGATGATCTCGGCCGGGCCGAGCTTGTGCCGCAACGCCGCGATGTGGGTGTCGAGGGTGCGGCTGGAGGACTCCCAGGTCGCGCCCCAGATCTGGTCGAGGATGACGTCGCGGCTGACCACGTTGGGCGCGCGTCTGGCCAGCAGCAGGAGCAGCTCGAACTCCTTGCGGGTCAGCGTCACGGGTGTGCCGTCGACGGTGACCTCGCGGGTGCCGACGCTTATCCGCAGCGGGCCGAGGACGACGGGTTCGTCCGGGTGGCTGAGCGCGCGGGCCACGCGGGTGCGCCGCAGGACGGCGTCGATCCTGGCGAGGAGTTCGGGGATGCCGAACGGCTTGACGATGTAGTCGTCGGCGCCGGCGCGCAGGCCGCGTACGCGCTCGTGTTCCTCCGAACGCGCCGTCACGGCGATGACGGCGGTCTCGGGGCGGTCGCGCAGCTTGCGGATCACGTCGAGCCCGTCGCCGTCGGGCAGGCCCAGGTCGACGAGGACCACATCGGTCGGGGCGGCGCGCACGGCCTCGGCGGCGGTGGCGATGCGGTGGACCTCGAACCCGGCCTGAGCCAGGACGGTCACCAGACCCCGCGCGACGCGGTCGTCATCCTCGATGATGGTGATCCGCATACCGGATTGTACGGCCCGGTCGAACGCTGGCGTTAGCCCGTTCTTGGGATTTCTTTGACATCCTGCGCATTCCTTGGGATTCCTTTGACACCATCCGCGCCCCTGCCAGCCCAGACTGAGGCCGCGCACTCACCGAAAGAACGCGAATGCGCAAGAGGGAGCCGCGACATGAGAACGTCCAGCAGATACCGGGTCACCGCGCGGATGATCGCCACGATCGGCGTCGTTTCGCTCATCGCCGCCTGTTCCGGCAACGGAGGAGGCGGCAACGCCGACGCCGGCGGCGACACATATCCGGGCGACAACATCACGTTCGTCGTGCCGTTCAGCGCGGGCGGACCGACCGACACCGTCACCCGCATGATCGCCGAGCCGATGGCCGCCAAGCTCGGCGGCAAGATCGTCGTCCAGAACGTCGAGGGCGCGGGCGGCACGGTCGGCGCCGGCGAGGTCGCGCGGGCCGAGCCCGACGGCTACACCCTGCTCATGCACCACATCGGCATGTCGACGGCGCCCGCCCTCTACAAGGACCTGGGCTACCAGCCGCTGGAGAGCTTCGAGACGGTCGGGCTCGTCACCGAGGTGCCGATGACGGTCGTCGCCCGCAAGGACTTCGCGCCCGCCACGCTCAAGGACCTCGTGACCCACGTGAAGGCGAACGCCGACAAGGTCACCCTGGCCAACGCCGGCATCGGCGCCGCATCCCACCTGTGCGGCCTGCTGTTCCAGACGGCCGCCGGGGTCAAGCTCCAGGAGGTCCCGTACGAGGGCACCGGCCCCGCGCTGACCGACCTCGTCGGCGGCCAGGTCGACTTCATGTGCGACCAGACCACCAACACCAGCGGCCAGATCAGCGCGGGCGAGGTCAAGGCGTACGCGGTCACCACGCCTGAGCGGGTGAAGAGCCTGCCCGACCTGCCCACCACGGCCGAGGCCGGGCTGCCCGGCCTGGAGGTCAGCGTGTGGCACGGCCTCTACGTGCCGAAGGGCACGCCGCAGGACGTCGTGCAGAAGTTGTCCGAGGCGCTGAAGGTGGCGCTCGCCGACCAGAGGGTCATGGACCAGATGGCCAAGCTCGGCACCACGCCGGTCCCCGCGGAGAGCGCGACCCCGCAGGCGCACAGGACCAAGCTCGAGGAGCAGCTCGGCACCTGGGGCAAGGTCATCGCGGACGCCGGCGTCGAGGCATCCTGAGATGGAGCGCCGCCGGTCCTTCCCCGACGTCCTCGCCGGGGCAATGTTCGTCCTGCTCGGCGGGGCGTTCGTGGTGGGGTCGCTCGGCTACGAGCTGGGCACCCCGCTGCGGATGGGCCCCGGCGCCTTCCCGCTGCTGGTCGGCGTGCTCGTGGCCGCGCTGGGCCTGGGGATCGTCGTCAAGGGGCTGGTCGCCGGCGAGGTGATCGTGTTCGGGCGGATCCCCTGGCGCGCGGTGGGCGTCATCACGCTGGCGCTCGTGTTCTTCGGCTTCACCGTACGAGGGCTCGGGTTCGTGCCCGCGTCGGCGGTGACCGCCCTGCTCACCACGCTGGCCAGCTCGCGCGTACGGCCCCTCATGGCGGTGGCCGTGACCGCCGGGCTGACCGTGGCCAGCGCGCTCATCTTCGTCGTCGGACTGCAACTGCGGCTTCCGCTCTGGGGCCCGTGGCTGGCGTTCTGACGCGACATCCGGATTGAGGCATGGAACTTCTCGACAACCTCGCCCTGGGCTTCTCGACGGCCCTCCTGATCCAGAACGTCCTCTACTGCTTCGTGGGAGTGCTGCTCGGTACGGCGGTCGGCGTGCTGCCCGGCATCGGGCCGACGGCGACGGTCGCGATGCTGCTGCCGATCACGTTCAACTTCGAGCCGGTGACAGCGCTGATCATGCTGGCCGGCATCTATTACGGCGCACAGTACGGCGGCTCGACGACCGCCATCCTGATCAACCTGCCCGGCGAGTCGTCGGCGGCGGTCACCGCGCTGGACGGGCACGAGATGGCCAGGCAGGGCAGGGCCGGCCCGGCGCTGGCCTCCGCCGCGATCGGGTCGTTCATCGCGGGCAGCATCGCCACGGTCGCCCTCGCCGTCGCGGCGCCGCCGCTGGCCCGCGTGGCGTTGCAGTTCGGCCCGGCGGAGTACTTCTCGCTGGTGCTGCTCGGCCTGATCGTCTCGATCGCGCTGGCGCGCGGCACGGCGCTCAAGGCCCTGGCGATGATCTTCCTCGGGGTCCTGCTCGGCACGGTCGGCCAGGACATCTACACCGGCACGCCGCGGTTCGTGTTCGGCCAGCGCGAGCTGTACGGCGGCATCGACTTCGTGTCGGTCGCCGTCGGCATGTTCGGCGTCGCCGAGATCCTGCGCAACTTGGAGAACGAGCAGACCCGCACGGCGGTCGTCAACAAGGTGAAGAACCTCTGGCCGACCCGCGAGGACCGGCGCAGGATCGTCGGCCCGATCCTGCGGGGCACCGGCCTCGGCGCCGCGCTCGGCGTGCTGCCCGGCGGCGGTCACGTGCTGGCCTCGTTCACCTCGTACGCGGTCGAGAAGCGCATCTCGAAGCGGCAGCGGGAGTTCGGGCACGGCGCGATCGAGGGCGTCGCGGGGCCCGAGTCGGCGAACAACGCCGCCGCACAGACGTCCTTCATCCCGCTGCTCACCCTGGGGCTGCCCGCCCACCCGGTCATGGCGTTGATGGTCGGCGCGTTCATCGTGCACGGCATCACCCCCGGCCCGAACGTCATCACCGACGAGCCGGCGCTGTTCTGGGGCCTGATCGCGTCGATGTGGATCGGCAACGTGCTGCTCGTGCTGCTGAACCTGCCGCTGATCGGCATGTGGGTGCGCATGCTGCGCATCCCGTACCAGGTGCTGTTCCCGATGATCATACTGTTCGCCTCGATCGGCACGTACTCGCTGGGGTTCAACGCCTTCGACGTGTACGCGATCGTGCTCTTCGGGCTCCTGGGGTACGTACTGATCAAGTGCGGCTGCGAGCCGGCGCCGCTGCTGCTCGGGTTCGTCCTCGGGCCGCTGCTGGAGGAGAACCTGCGGCGGGCGCTCATCATCTCCCGGGGCGACGCGACGGTCTTCCTGACCCGGCCGATCTCCGCCGTGCTCCTGGCCGTGGCCCTCGCGGCGCTCGTCGTCGCCGTCCTGCCGGCGATCCGCAGGCGCCGCGAGATGGTGTTCACCGAGGAGGACTAGAACGGACTAGAACCCTTCTCGTCGTCGGAGGGAGTCAGGAAGTCCTGGAACTCGCGGTGCCTGAACTGGTACGTGGCGCCGCTGACGCGCAGCAGCCGCGCCTCGCAGGCCCAGTCGAGGAAGGCCCACAGGCGCAGCGGCAGCAGGCCGCGCGTGGCCGCGACGACCAGGCCGATCATGGTGCGGGCCCAGGCGACCGCGCCGAAGGCCAGGCCGAAGGTCACGCCGCCGATGAGCGCGTACACCAGCGACTCGACGATGTCGTGCGTCATGACGAACACCAGGAGGGCGGCCACCCCGCCGGTGAGGCCGAACGCCAGCCCGATCACCGGGTTGCGGCGCAGTGCCTCCCGCGGGTGGGCCAGCTCCGTGTCCCTGCTCCAGCCCCCCGTGGCGATCCTGAAGGCGATCCCGAGCGCGAAGGCGAGGACGAAGGCCCCGGAGACCCCCGCGGCCAGCGGCAGCGGGCCGGCGTGGGCCAGTTGCAGCGGCGCCAGCCCGGTGAGCGCGCCGCACAGCCCGAACCCCAGCAGGGTGAGGGGTTCGGCCCTGATCGCCTCGGACACGGTCATGCGCTCGGCTCCGCGCCGGCCGGCCGCCGTCAACCCGATGACCACGCCCAGCGCCAGTCCCCCGGCGCCTCCCGCAGCGACGGCGAAGACGGGGCCGAAGACCCTTCCTCCGGTCAGCACGAGCCCGGCCAGGCCGCCGAGCACGCCGGCGGGCAGGCCCCCAAGGGCGCCCAGCAGGCCGCCGATCACGCGCCGCCGTCGAGGAACCTCGCTCCTCCCACCGGCGGCGGCCGGCCACGGCGACAGCGACAGGCAGATGGCGATGGCCACCCAGCCGGCCATGAGCGCCAACGTGAGCGGATCCGCCGGGCT
This sequence comes from Nonomuraea longispora, assembly GCF_004348345.1. Taxonomy (GTDB): domain Bacteria; phylum Actinomycetota; class Actinomycetes; order Streptosporangiales; family Streptosporangiaceae; genus Nonomuraea; species Nonomuraea longispora. The sequence goes on along the minus strand of NZ_SMJZ01000030.1, from coordinate 10,947 downwards.
GCCGGACTGGCCGGCTCCCGAACCGGCCCAGAACGCCAGCATCGCGATGACCGCGAAGACCGCGCAGCCCAGGCAGTGCAACACCCGGACCAGGCGCCGGCCGCCGATCGGCCACAGCAGGTGGGGGACGATGTCGATCGCCGTCAGGCCGGGCGGCGGACGGTCCGGCCCGGCGCCACGGGCGGCCTGCCGGCGCAGGTGGGCGGCCAGGTGCACGAGCCACGACCGGACCTGGTCCGGCTGGTACGGGGTCCCGTGGTCGGCACGGGGCGTGAGGACGGTCGCCGCCGGCACATACGCCTTCAACAGCCGCCTGGCGATCTTCGCCGCCCCGTCGGCGGGGTCGAGGCCGGGATCCGTGCGCAGCAGTTCGGCCGGGTCGGCCCCGGACTCCACGGCGGTCACGGTCAGCAGCAGCCGCCACGGCGTGGCGACGGCCAGGTGCACGGCCTTCGCCGCCGGTCCGGACAGCGCCGCGTGGACGGCGTCGCGGTGCGGGGCGCACGGATGCCCGTCCGGCCAGCGGGCGCGCAGGTACGCACCGATCTGCCGGCCGGTGAGGTTGTGCAGATGGATCCTGGCGGCGTTGTCGAGCACGGCACCGGCCGCGCGAAGCTGGGCGTGGCGATCGGCGCGGCAGGTCACGACGACCGTGCCCGGCCGCCGGCCGGACAGGTCGCTGTAGCGGTTGAGCTCGGCCAGCAGTCCGATCGCCCGGCGCGGCGGGCCGGGCGACGGCTCGGGGTCCAGCTCGTCCAGCCCGTCCACCACCGGCAGCACCCGGCGGTCCCGCACCAGCCGCTGCGCGTCCTTGGCCGCGAGCCCGAAGTCCTGCGCCAGCTGCTCGGCCAGCCACGGTTCGAAGGGCCTGCCCAGGGTCCATCGGGCCGCGTTCAGGCGTACCGGCACCTGCTGGCCCTGGTCGGGGCGTCCGCCGGCGGCCAGCACGGGCTCCAGCAGTTGCAGCACCAGCTCGATGGCGAGCACCGTCTTGCCGGCCCCCGACTCGCCCACGACCAGCAGGCGCTGGGGGCGCAGGCCGCTGAAGTACCGGCCGATCGACAGCAGGTCGTGCTCCGCCTCGCCGTCATCGCCGTACCCGCTGAAGGAGAGCGAGGCGATGGTGTAGCCGCCGAGCAGCCCCTTACGCGCCCTGTCCTCCTCCCTGAGCACGCGCCGCGCCAGCAGCTCGACCGCGGGGTCCTCGCCGCGGACGTCGGCGGGCTGCGCCGGGCCCGCCGGAGCCCCGGGCGTCTCGGGCGTGCGGGCGGCCGGTCCGGCCAGGGCCGTCCTGGCAGCCCGCCAGCGTTCGAGCTGCTCGGGGATCAGCTCGGCCGGGTAGTCGCAGTAGCGGAAGCAGGCGGTGACGAAGGCCCGTACGAAGTCCCAGCGCGGCAGCCGGTCGCCCTGCCGCAGGACGTACGAGGTCGTGCTTCTCGGCAGGGCGTCGACCGTGGTCCCGTCGGAGGTCGTCGTCTGGCCCCCGAGGGCACGCAGCCTGCTCAGGGACGGCTCGCCCGCCCACTGCCTGAGCAGGGCCAGCGTCCCCACGAACTCCGCCGTGCTGCCGGCCTCGGCGGGGTCGGGCGGCCGGAGCCGTTCCGCGGTCATCCGTCCGCCGTCCGCACCAGCGACCATCCGAAGCTCTCCCTGCCGCGCCGAGGCCACCGGCCGTCCACGCATCGGCCCTCCAGCGTCTGGACGTGGCGCGACTCCATCAGGAAGTTGCGGGCCTGGTCGGCCGCGACCAGGTCGCGGCCGACCGCGATGGGGACGAACCCGTGCCGGGGGATGTAGACCCATCGGCCGCGGTCCCAGTCATAGGGGTCGAACCAGCGGTGGCGGACCGTCCCGGACACGCGCACCTCCGGCCCTTCCCTGGTCAGGACGAACGATCCCTGCGAGCGCAGCAGGCTCATCCTGCTGACGTAGAACAGCTCCGTGCCGATGAAGGCGTTGATCCGCGCGTCCCAGTAGTCGTGCAACCAGCTCGACTCCCCGTCGCCCAGCAGCCTCGCCCGCCGGGCGAGCTGCCGTTCGAACCGGCGCTGGTTCTTGCGCTCCGCCTTTTTGATCACCTTGAACGAGCGCAGCCATCGCGGCGACATCGTCCTCGGCCCGCCCGCGCCGTCCATGAAGTGCTCCAGGAAGTCGGACGCGATCGGGTGGAAGTCCCGCCCGCCGTCGATGATCGAACGGAACAACGCGACCAGTTCGGGGACCGGCCGGCCCGTCCGCCGGCGTAAGCCTCGCAGAAACATGCGCGTTCTCTCCGTGATGAGGGTGGGGCCTGTGTCCTGCTCCATGTCCGGGCTCACGGGCATATCCGGCGGTATTCCTCCTCTCCCACGTGGCTCTCCCATTCCTCACGGGTGAGGGCGCGACCCGCGTTGGCGCATGCCGCGGCCACCAGGTCGGCGGGCCTGCGGACGTTCCAGAGCCGCGCGGTCCCGTCGCCGCCCACGGTGGCGACGGTGGTCCCGTCCGAACTGTAGGCGACGGAGCTCACGCCGCGGGCATGGCCGTCCATATGGGTGCCGAGCCGCCGGTTGACCCGCAGGTCCCACAGCAGCACGCCGCCCCTCGTGGATCCGGTGACGAGGACCCGGCCGTCCGGGCTGAAGGCGAGCGCGCTGGTCGCGCCGTCCTCGGGGATCAGGGCGACGCCGGCCGGGCGGCGTCGCGGCACGTCCCACAGCCGGACGGCGTCGTCGGCGGCCGTGTAGGCCAGCGTCCGGCCGTCGGGGCTGAACTCGAGGTCGTTGACGAGCCCGCCGGCGGCCGCGGGCGGTGAACCGGGGATCTCGCGGCGGGTGGGGACGTCGAAGAGGCGTACCCGGGCGTCGAAGCCGGCGCTCGCCAGCGTCGTGCCGTCCGGGCTGATCGCCAGCCCCGTGATGACGTCGGTGTGGCCGGGGACGCGGATGCGCGGCCCGGTCTCCCTGCGGCGCGCGACGTCCCAGAACACGATGGCCTGTTCCCGCTGGACGGCGACGAACCTGCCGTCGGGGCTGAGCACGGCCACGCCCTTGAGCGTCGGCTCGTGGGCGATCTCGCGGCGGCCGGCGACGTCCCAGAGCCGCAGGCCGTCCGTGCCGGACGTCAGCAGCGTCCGCCCGCCGGGGGTGAACGCGATCATGGCCACCGAGCCGCGAGCGTCCCGGGGCTCAAGCGGCGGACCGGCGGGCCGCTGCGTGGCGACGTCCCACAGCCGGATCGCGGAGTCCTTCCCACCGGCCGTGCCGGTGGCCAGGGTCCGCCCGTCGGGGCTCAGCGCGCCGGCTCCGAACGCGGGCATGGACGTCCCGGCCTGCTGGTGGACCTGCGGGTCCGCCAGACGTACCACGCCGTCGTAGCCGGCCGCGGCGAGCAGTTTCCCGTCGGGGCTGAACGTCACGCGCTCGACGGCGCCGACGTTGACGGCGAGCACGAGCAGACGCTCCCCGCCGGCCGTGTCCCACAGGATCGTACGGCCGCTGGCGCCCGCGGTGGCGAGCCGGGTGCCGTCCGGGTTGAAGACGATCGCGTTGAACCCGGCGGTGCGGTCCTTGAGCACCCTCGTCTGCCTGCCCGTGGCGACGTTCCACAACCGGGCGGTGCGGTCCCAGCTCACGGTCGCGAGGGTGGCGCCGTCCGGGCTGATGGCGACATCGAGGACGGCGGCGGTGTGCCCGGCGAACGGGGCGCCGAGCCGGCGGGAGGTGGCGGTGTCCCAGAGCCGGGCGGTTCCGTCCTGGCCGGCGCCGGCCAGCGTCCTGCCGTCCCGGCTGAACGTCACCCCGAAGATCTTGCTCGATCGCTCAGGGCGGTCGTCGGCCCGGCCCATCGCGGCCCCGCGCGGCCGGTGCGTGACCGCGTCCCACTGCTGGATCACGCCCGCGCTGTCGCCGGTCGCGAAGGTCTTCCCGTCAGGGTTGTACGCGAGCGCCGTCACGACACCCGGGTGCTTCAGCGGGGCGCCCCGCTCGCGGCGGGTGGCCACGTCGTAGAACCGGACGGTGCTGAGGCACGACGTGGCCAGCGTGCGGCCGTCGGGGCTGAAGGCCAGCAGGACGTCCGAGCACTCGTACTTCTTCCGGGTGATCGGCGCGCCGAGCTGCCGCCGCGACGCCGTGTCCCAGAGGCGCGCGGTGCCGTCGGCGCTCCCCGTCGCGACGATCGAGCCGTCGGGGCTGAACGCCAGCGCCGTGACGCCTCGCGTGTGCCCGGTGAGCGTGCCACGGCCGGTACGGGTGGCCGCGGTCAGCACCCGGTTGGCGGCTTCGTCCGTGGGCGCGATCCGCCACGCCGCCACAGCCAGCATCGACGACAGCGCGGTGTCGCCCGTGACCTCGCTCTGCGCGGCGAGCTGACGGGAGATCGCCACCTTGCGCTGGCGATCGGCCTCGTCCGCCGCGTTGACGGCGACGCCGGCCGCGAGCAGGGCCAGCACCGACAGCACCGCCAGGCCGGACATGACGAGGCGACGGCGGCGGCTCGCCCGCCGTGCCTCTCGCGTGGACGCCGCGACAAAGCTTTCGACGATGGGGCCGGGCGGAGGGAAGCTGTCGGGGTCGCGGTCCCAGTTGGGCCGGCTGTCCTGGACCGCCAGCAGCCGGGGGCCCCGATAGAGGAAGGCGGGGTCGCGGTGGTTGCCGGCCCACTGCGCGGCGGCGTCCAGGAGCTGGTCGTACACCGCCTGCGCGGCGAGGTCGGGTTCGAGCCACTGCCGCAGCGTGGGCCAGGCCGTCAGGAGCGCGTCATGGGCGATCTCGGCGGTGTCCTCGTGCAGGGTGAGCAGGCGCCGGTCGGCGAACGCGGACAGCAGCTCCGCGGCCCGGTCCCAGCCCTCCTCCGAGCCGGCCGACGCGGCGGCGCGCAGCTCGGCCAGCGTCGCCCGGCGCCGCGCCACCCGACCTCCCGCGGTGATCACCGTCATCCGCCGGAAGAACCTGAGCACGGCCTTGCGGTCCTCCGGCGCCAGCCCCGCGAGGGCCTCGTCGGCCGTACGCCGCACGGAGTCCCGCACCCTGCCGGAGTCCTCGTAACCCCGGAGGGTCAGGGTGCCGTTCTCGCGTCTCTCCCAGGTGTTGCGCAGCGCCTGCGAGAGCAGGGGCAGGGCTCCGGCCTCGTAACGGTCACCGGCGACCCGGCCGGCACGCAGCTCGTCCAGGATGATCTCCACCAGCCCGGGTTCGAGCTCCAGGCCGGCCGTGGCGGCGGGGCCGGTGATGGCCAGCCTGAGGTCCGGCTCCGTCATCGGCTCGACGATGACCTGGCCGTCCTGGATGGCCTCGGCGAACTGCGGGTAGGCGGCGCAGCGATCCCAGTAGTCGGCGCGCACGCCGACGACCACCGCGGCGCCGTCGCGGCCCTCCGCCATGGCGTGCAGGGCCCGTACGAACGCCTGGCGCTCGTGTTCGTCGGTCACCAGCGTGAACAGTTCCTCGAACTGGTCCACCACCAGCACGAAACGGCCGGCCCGCGCGACCGCCTCCCGGGGATCGTCCCGTAATCGTGCGGCGTGCGCGTCGGCGAACCCGCCGAACGCCTGCGCCCATGCCTGCGCGAGCGCGCCGAACGGCTTCGCCGTCGGCGTCATGAGCAGGCGCGGCCAGTGTCGCGATCCGGGGAGCGGCAACCGCCCTTCGGCCAGTGCCGGCATCAACCCTGCGCGCAGCAGCGACGACTTGCCCACGCCCGAGGCGCCCGAGACCAGGAGGATCGAGCCGTGCCGCGCCGACCGCCGTCCGAGGCGGTCAAGGAGGCTGAGGGTCGCCCGCGCACGCCCGAAGAACAACCCGGCCTTCCCGCCCTCGAACGGCACAAGACCCTGGTAGGGACACTCATCGCTGGAATGGCCGCCCCCATCTCGCTCCGCCATGGCGCTCATTCTGGCCAATCGCCGGTATCCCCATCAATCATGATTGCGACCGACAACCGACGCCATCCCGCCCATCCAATTTCGTCCAATGTCGTCTGAACTGTGGCTTGAACAGCCGAGACGCGGATTCGATGGTCTTGTTCATCCGCACCAGCCAGGGCGACGAGGGGAACGGGGGGTGTCGTGGTCGTGGATCCCGGTGCCGGGATGTCGTTGGGGGCCCTGCTGCGCATGTGGCGCCAGCGGGCGCTGCTGACACAGGAGCAACTCGCCGAACGGGCCGGTCTCAACGTCAGGACCGTACGCCGGCTGGAGAACATGGGGCTGCTGCGGCCGCGCGCCACCTCTGTCCTGCTGCTCGCGAAGGCGCTGGAGCTGGACGGCGCGGAGCTGGAGATGTTGTACGCCGCCGCTCGCGGCCGGCCCGCCGGACCCGACGAACCGCCGCCGGCCGACCCGCGACCGTGGACGGTTCCCCGGCAGTTGCCCGCCGACGTCGCCGTACCGGCCGTACGGGAGCGCGAGCTGGCGATCCTGATGGAGCACCACAGCGTCGTCTGCGTCGACGGCATGGCCGGCATGGGCAAGACGGCGCTGGCCGTGAGCGCGGCCCACCGGCTCGCGCCGCTGTTCCCCGACGGTCAGCTCTTCGTGGACCTGCATGCCCACGCCCGGGCCACGGCACCGGTCGATCCGGGCGCCGCCCTCACCCGCGTGCTGCGCGCCCTCGGCGTTCCCGGCGAGCACATCCCCTGGCATCTCGACGACCGCGCCGCGTTGTACCGGAGCGTGCTGGCCCAGCGGAGGATCCTGGTCGTCCTGGACGACGCCGCCGACGAACACCAGGCGAATCCGCTGCTGCCGGCCGCCCCGGGCTGCCGGGTCATCATCACCAGCCGTCGCCGCCTGGCCTGTCCCGGCGACGCCAGGAACCTGTCGCTGGACGACCTGCCGGTGCCGGAGGCGGTCGCCCTGTTCACCCGTCTGGCGGGGCGGGAACGGGACGCGGGCACATCCGTGGACGTCCTGGCCGAGGTCGTACGGCGCTGCGGGCTGCTGCCCCTCGCCATCCGCATCGCCGCCGCCCGGCTCCGGGCGCACCCCGCCTGGGACGTGCGGCATCTGCTCGACCGGCTGGCCACCGACCGGCTGGCCGAGCTGGTGGCCGGACGGCACAGCGTCGTCGCCGCTCTCGACCGGTCCTACGAACGGCTGCCCGCCGAGCACCGGCAGGTGTATCGGCTGCTGGGCTCGGTCGTCCGCCCGGTCTTCGGCCTCGACGCGGCCGCCACGCTGCTGGACGTGACGCCGGCGCAGGCGAGGCGGCTGCTGGACGAGCTGCTGGACGCCCATCTGCTGCAGGAGCCGGCCCCCGGGCGGTACCGGCTCCACGACCTGGTCCACGGCCACGCCTCGGCGTTGTGGTTGTCGGCCGCGCTCGGCGGCTCGGCGGAGCGCGAGATCTCGGCCTTCGAGCAAATGGCCGGTGTGCGCCTCGGCGCCGAGTGACCGCCCCGATCCTTCATGATCACCCGTGTTTCATGAAATTTCATTACACGGGAGATTGCGGGTCGGGGCATCCGCGCTGCTCACGGCCGGTACGGGCGGCACATGCGCGTTCCGGCCCGCCGGCCCTTGTTGACAGCCGACGAGGCCTCCCGTGAAGGTAACAGTCAACCGCCGCCTCCACGTCGACAGGTAACACGGCGGCTGGGAGCGCTCCCATCATCCCGGACCATTCCGCCGGACAGACGGAGAACGCACGATGCAACCGCACGGACCCGCCGTACCCACCCGCCGGACGCTCCGCGTCCTCACCATCGTGGCCGCCGCACTGCTCTGCCTGCTGCCGTGGGCCCAGTCCGCCTCGGCTCACGGCTCGATCATCGACCCTGCCTCTCGCAACTACGGCTGCTGGCTGCGCTGGGGCGACGACCACCTGAACCCCGCCATGCAGCAGGAAGACCCGATGTGCTGGCAGGCCTGGCAGGCCGACCCGAACGCCATGTGGAACTGGAACGGCCTCTACCGCAACAACGTCGGCGGCAACCACCAGGCGGCCGTACCCGACGGCCAGCTCTGCAGCGGCGGCCGGACCGAGGGCGGCCGCTACAACTCCCTCGACGCCGTCGGCGCGTGGAAGACCACCGACATCAGCACCAACTTCCGGCTCCACCTCTACGACCAGGCCAGCCACGGGGCCGACTACTTCCGCGTCTACGTCACCCGCCAGGGCTTCGACCCCGCCACCCAGCCGCTCACCTGGAGCAGCCTGGAACTGGTGCGCGAGACCGGCAGGTACGCCCCGAGCCAGGACATCACCTTCGACGCCAGCGCGCCCGGCCGCAGTGGCCGCCACGTCGTCTTCACGATCTGGCAGGCCTCGCACATGGACCAGGCGTACTACATCTGCAGCGACGTCAACTTCACCTGAGCCGCCCGCAGGAGAGGGCCCGGCCAGCGATCCGGGTGCCGTCACCGCCCGCCGCCCGCGACACCGCGGGCGGCGGGGCACGTCCATGCGTAGGGTGGACGGTCCCGCGCGAGGACGCGAGCCGGCCTGCCGGCCTCACACTTGGGTGCCGTGTCCCGTCGAACGGGTAAGGACAGATGCGACCGAGGGAGCCCGCGGCACCATGACCACCCCCTCCGAGCCGGCACCCGCCCGCCCCGGTCCGAACGAGATCATGAGCGAGCGGCGTCACCTGATCAACCTCGCCTACCGGCTGCTCGGATCCCTGGCCGACGCGGAGGACGTCGTGCAGGAGACGTACGCCCGCTGGTACGCGATGTCCCGGCAGCGGCAGGACGCCGTCGACATCCCCGGGGCCTGGCTGACGACGGTGGCCAGCCGCATCTGCCTGGACCTGCTCGGCTCGGCGCGGGCCCGCCGTGAGCGCTATGTGGGCTCATGGATTCCCGAGCCGCTGCCGGAACACGGCGAGTGGGACGCCGGCCGTACGGACGCCGCCGCGAGCGACCCGGCCGACCGGGTCACCCTCGACGAGTCGGTCAACATGGCATTCCTCGTCGTGCTCGAATCCATGACCCCGGCGCAGCGGGTGACGTTCATCCTGCACGACGTCTTCCGCTACCCCTTCGCGGAGGTGGCCCAGATCGTCGGGCGCACTCCGGCGGCCTGCCGCCAGCTGGCCTCCTCGGCCCGCCGCCGCGTCCGCGCCGCGCAGCCGCCGGCGGCTCCCGCGGCCCGGCAGGCCGGCCTCGTCAGGCAGTTCAGGCAGGCGTGGGAGGCCAAGGACATCGACGCCCTCGTCAACCTGCTCGACCCCGACGTGACGGGCATCGCCGACGGCGGCGGGGTCGTCGACGCCGTGGTCCGCCCGATCAGGGGCCGCGAGCGCCTCGCGCGGCGTTTCGTCGAGATCTCCCGACTCGCGCCCGACGTGGTCATCCTGGAGCGTACGGTCAACGGCCGCCCCGGACTGGTGGCCCAGCAGGACGGCGCCACCGTCGTGGTGTTGGCGTTCGACGTCGCGGGCGAGCGGATCAAACGCATCTGGGCCGTGCTGAACCCCGACAAACTCCGGCCGTGGACGACGGGCTGAAATTCGACCCGGCCGCGTTATCCGAATTTCCGGTACGCCGGAAATCCCGGCGGCCACAAATAGCGCCCCGGGCGGCGAATCACCAGGGCGGTCATATGGCTCCCGGTCATCTTCTTTCGTGGGCGAGCGGCCGCGAGGGCGCGAGGAGCGTGGACAGCGCCCAGCGTCCCGGGCCGAGTACGGCGACGAGCAGGAACCCCCAGCAGAAGAGCGCGGCCTTCTCCCCGCCGTTCTGGATCGGGAAGAGCGCCTGCGGCTGGTGGACGAAGAAGTAGGCGTAGGCCATGCTGCCCGAGCAGATCACGGCGGCGGCACGTGTGCCCAGGCCCAGCATGACGAGGACGCCACCGGCCAGCTGGATCAGCGCCGCCCACCAGCCGGGCCACTGCCCGATGCCGGGCGCCGCGCCGTACGGACCGCCGAGCACGCCGAAGAGCGTCGCCGCGCCGTGGCAGGCGAACAGCAGCCCCATCACGATCCGGTACAGAGCCAGGAAGAGCCCCTGATTCTTGATCAGTGAATCCACCGCGGTGTCCTTTCAAAAGGGGTTCGGACAATCATGGGAGCGCTCCCAACCAGGTTCTCCGGGAATGCCATAAATTGTCAACGCCGTGGCAATCGGGACGTCGGCCGACCGGCGCCGGATATCCGCGCCAAATGGCCGGACACCGCAATCGTCAATATGCCGGTCCGTGAAACTTTCATCCGCGCCGGACACCGTAGGACCCCGCGAGCCGGCGACGCGACGCCCTCCTCGCGGGCACCACGGCGGCACTGGTGGTGATCGTCGCGACGCGCGGGCGGCTCGGTCACCGGCCGCCCAGGAACCCACCCAGGAGGTCGCTCGTCAGGAGCGAACCGCCACGACACGGAAGAGAGCGTGGGACGGGTGGCCGATCCCACACCCGCCATATGTCGTTTTGGTGCAAACGGGACATCACGGGAGTGCCTTCTCAGCCGCCATGACGAGTGATCCACTTTTTCTGTCAATCGCATTGACAACGGCCTGGTTCCGGCCGATGCTTTCCTCGCTGCACGCCCGTTTTTTGACCACCGCGCCCATTATTTGGGCATCCGGGAGACGCCCACGCCGTGTTCGCGATTGATCGCCCGAGACCCGAGGCAGGACGCGCCCCAATGCGCCCCATGGAGGGCGGCGTGGGACGGGCAGCCCGCATCGGTGGCATACCGACCTGCCCTTTGCCGCCGGCGAGAGCGAGCGCGCCGTGAACGTTCTCACCGATTCGACGACCCGGTTGCTCTCCCGCTGGTGCGATCTGCCCTGCTCGCCGATCGCGTCCTCCCTCGCCCGTCGCTGGGTGTCGGCGATGCTCGTCTCCTGGGAGCTGCCCCTCTCCCCCGCCAACGAGGCGACGATCGCCGAGCTGACCAGCGAGCTGGTCACGAACGCGGTCCAGCACGCGGCCCCGCCGCCGTCCGGATCCTCCGGGATAAGGATCAACGTACGGGCCGGAGCCGCCACGATCTGGCTGGCGGTCTGCGACCACGACCCGACCC
>NZ_SMJZ01000309.1 GCF_004348345.1 Nonomuraea longispora | reverse complement strand
GCCCGCCCCCGCAGGGCACGCCGGAGTCGCCGTTCACCCAGCGCCTGCCCTACACGCCCGACATGCTGCCCGACGTGCCCACCTACGAGGCCAGGCCGCCCAGGTCCGGCTGGTGGTGGGTGATCCTGGCCGGAGGGCTGGTGCTGCTGATCGCGGCGGCGGCCCTGGCGGCGGTGTTGTGGGCGGAGAGCAACGCCGACGCCGCGACACGGGCCCTCCAGGCAGGGAGCGTCGTCACCCGCGCGTGAGCTCCGGCGTCTCCGCCTGCCAGCAGTGCGTCCAGCGGCCCTCGCCCAGCTCCGTACGCCCCGGCACCTCGGTCGAGCACACCGGCAGCGCCACCGGGCAGCGCGGATGGAAACGGCACCCGCCGGGCGGGTCGATGAGGCTGGGCGGCTCACCGTGCCGGGCGGTGTCGCGCGGCGTCACCCGGTCAGGGTCCGGCGCCGACTCCAGCAGCAGCCGCGTGTACGGGTGCCGGGGCGACTGGGTGACCGCCTCACTGGGCCCGCTCTCGATGAGCCGGCCCGCGTACATCACCGTGATGTCCTCGGCGAAGTAGCGGGCGCTGGCGATGTCGTGCGTGATGTAGAGCAGCGCCAGCCCGCTCTCCTTGGCCAGGTCCTCCAGCAGCCGCAGCACGCCCAGCCTGATCGACACGTCCAGCATCGACACGGGCTCGTCGGCGATCAGCGCGACGGGCTCGACGGCCAGCGCCCGCGCGATCGCCACCCGCTGCCGCTGCCCGCCGGACAGCTCGTGGGGCAGTTTGTCCATGAACTGCTCCACCGGCGTGAGGCTCACCCGTTCGAGCAGCTCGGCGACCCTCCTGTGCTCCTCCTCGTCCGAGCGGACGTGCCCGTGGATGCGCAGCGGCCTGGCCAGGTGGTAGCGCACCCGGTGGAAGGGGTTCAGCGAGGAGAACGGGTCCTGGAAGATCAGCTGCACCTGGCGCCGGTAGTCGCGGAACGCCGCCCCGCGATGCGCCCGCACCGGCTCGCCGCGCAGCAGCAGCTCTCCTGACGTGGCCGGGTAGACCTGCGCGAGCAGCCGGGCCACCGTACTCTTGCCGCAGCCGCTCTCCCCCACGAGCGCCGACACCGAGCCGGCGCGCAGCGCGATCGACACGTCCTCCACGGCGCGCACGGGCGGCCGCTTCCCCAGCCGCCCCCTCGGCCCGCGGGCCGAGGTGAAGTGCTTGGTGAGGTTACGGCCCTCAAGAACGATCATGATGTTTCCTCCACACCGCGGCCTCCGTTCAGCAGGCACGCCACCTCGCCGTCCGAGCCGTCCGAGCCGTTCGGCCCGCGTGTCAGCAGCGGCAGCCGCGTGGAGCACTCCTCCACGGCCCGCCCGCAGCGCGGGTGGAAGGCGCAGCCGGGCGGCAGCGAACGCAGGTCGGGCGGGGTTCCGGGGATGCCGAGCAGTTCCTCGCGGGGCCCGTGCAGGCGGGGGAACGAACGGAGCAGACCCAGCGTGTACGGGTGCCGCGGCGTCCTGTGCAGCGCCTCGGCCGTGCCGGTCTCGACGACGCGGCCCGCGTACATGATGGCGATCCTGTCGGAGATCTCCATGAGCAGCGACAGGTCGTGCGTGATGAACACGACCGCGAAGCCGTACTCCTCCCTGAGCGCCCTGATCTCGTGGAGGATGTCGCGCTGCACCACCACGTCGAGCGCGGTGGTCGGCTCGTCCATGATGATGACCTCGGGGTTGAGGGCGAGCGCGATCGCGATGGCGGCGCGCTGCCGCATGCCGCCCGACAGCTCGTGCGGGTACGACCGCCGCCGGTCGGCGCTGATGCCGACGCGCTGCAGCAGTTCGACGGCCCGCTCGGACCGGTCGTTGCGCGACATCTTGGGGGCGTGGATGCGCAGCACGTCTTCGATCTGGGCACCGACGGTGCTGACCGGGTTGAGCGAGTTCATGGCGCTCTGGAAGACGACGGCCAGCTCCTTCCAGCGGAAGGCGCGCAGTTCGTCCCGTTTGAGGGCGAGCACGTCGACGGCGGTGCCGTCCTGGCGGTGGTAGACCACCGAACCGGAGGTGATCGCGGCGGGCGGGCGCAGCAGCCGGGCGACGGCGTTGGCCAGCGTGGACTTGCCGCTGCCGCTCTCCCCGGCGAGGCCGAGGATCTCGCCCCGCCGCAGGTCGAGCGAGACGTCGGCGACGGCGTGCACGGCGCCGCTCTGCGACAGGTAGTCGACGCCGAGGTCGCGGATCTCCAGGACGTTCATGTACGGGCCTTCCGAGGCGCCTTGACCTTGATCGTGCGCAGGCGGGGGTTGGCGATCTCGTCGATGCCGAAGTTCACCAGCGCGAGGCCGGTGCCGATGAGCGCGATGCACAACCCCGGCGGGATGAACCACCACCATGCCCCGATGAGCAGCGCCTGCCCGTTCTGCGCGAAGTACAGCATGCTGCCCCAGCTGACCGTGGACAGGTCGGCCAGGCCCAGGAAGGACAGCCCGGCCTCGGCCAGGATGGCGGCGACCACGGTGGCCAGGAAGCTGGTGGCGATGACGGGCAGCAGCACCGGCATGATCTCGAAGAAGATGATCCGCAGCGGCCCCTCGCCGCTGGCCCTGGCGGCCTGGACGAAGTCGCGCCGCCGGATCGAGAGGGTCTGGGCGCGCAGCACGCGGGCGCCCCATGCCCAGCCGGTGACCGCGATCACCACCGCCACGGAGCCGACGCCGCGCTGCGGCAGGTAACCGGCCAGCACGATGATCAGCGGGAGGGCGGGCAACACCAGGAAGATGTTGGTGAGCACGGACAGCACCTCGTCGACCGCGCCGCCGAAATAGCCGCCGACGAGTCCGACGAGGATCGCGAGCAGGTTGGCGATGACGGCCGACAACACGCCGATGCCCATCGAGATGCGGGCCCCGTACACGATCTGGGTGAGGATGTCCTGGCCGGTCTGCGTGGTGCCGAGCCAGTGCTCGGCCGACGGGCCCTGCAGCCCGTCGTCGCTGGTGGCGGCGGGGTCGGCGCCGATGAGCAGCGGCCCGGCCAGGGCCATCAGCGCGAAGAAGACGAGAATGCCGAAGCCGATCTTGATCTTCATTCGGACTCCTGCCTGGTCCGCGGGTCGAGCACGACGTACGCCAGGTCGGCCAGGAAGTTGGCGACGAGCACGGCCAGCGAGATGACGAGGAAGATGCCCTGCATGAGCGGGAAGTCCTCGTTCTCTACGCCTTTGAGCAACATCGACCCGATCCCCGGGTACGAGAAGACGATCTCGGTCAGCACCGACCCGCCCACCACGAAGCCGAGCGAGAGGGCGAAGCTGGTGATGTTGGGCAGGATCGCGTTGCGGGCCGCGTACGCCCACATGACCCGCCGCGAGGTGAGCCCCTTCGCCTCGGCCATGACCACGTAGTCCTCGCCCAGCGTCGTCACCATGACGTTGCGCATGCCGAGGATGCGGTCGGCCATCGAGGCGATCACGATCGTGACGGCGGGCAGCGCCGCGTGGTAGAGCACGCTCGCCGCGAACTCGCCGGTCATGCCGGGCATCACGTCCAGCCCGTACGCCCGCGACACGGGGAACCACTGCAGGGTCACGCCGAAGACGAAGACGAGCGCCAGCGCCACCCAGAAGTACGGCACCGCGTGCATGAACGTGGCCGCGGGCAGCACCCCGTCGAGCCAGGTGCCGCGCCTCCAAGCCATGAGCACGCCGAGCGAGGTGCCGATGAGGTAGCTGATCAGCGTGGCCACCCCGACGAGCCCGACCGTCCACGGCAGGCTGTCGGCGATGACCGTGGACACCTCGGTGGGGAAGAACGTGATCGAACGGCCCAGCTCGCCGCGAGCGAGGTTGCCGAGGTAGTCGAGGTACTGCTGCCACAGGCTGGCGTCGCTGATGCCGAACGCGCGGCGCATCGCGTCGATGGCCTCCGGTTCGACGTTGCCCTTCATCCTGGCCACCAGCAGTTCCACCGGATCCCCCGGCATGAGCCGGGGGATCAGGAAGTTGAGCGTGATGGCGGCCCACGCCGTCAGGAGGTAGAAGCCGAGCCGCCGGGCCAGGAACCTCACTTGGCGGCCGGTTTCAGACGCAGCAGCACGACGGCCGCGTCGGGCGAGGTGTACGGCGACGGAATCGCGTACGGGTCCTGCTCGGACGGCCAGCCGACGTACTTGTTCGTGCGGTACTGCGACCAGGACGGGCTGTAGAACAGCGGCAGGGTGGGCAGCTTCTCCACCATGATCTTGCCGAGTCCCTGCGTGGCCTTCTGCTGCTCGGCCTCGTCCTCGGTGGCGGCGTACTCCTCGATCAGCCGGTCGGTCTCGGCGTCCTTCCAGCGCTGGTAGTTGCCGGTGGCCGATTCGCCGACGGGCTCGGCCAGGCCGCCGAAGAGCATCGAGCGCATCTGGTAGTAGGGGGTCGGGCCTGCCGCGGTGGCCCTGATCGACAGCTCGTAGTTGCCCTTGCCGACCTTGGAAACCCAGTCCTGGAACGCCACGCCCCTGGTGTCGACCGTGATGCCGATCTTGGCGAGGTCCTCCCTGATGAGCTGCGCCGCGTTGACCCAGTCGGTGAACGGCGAGGGCACCAGCAGCGTGAACTTCAGCTCGGCCGGATCGACGCCCTTCAGCAGCTCCTTGGCCTTGGCCAGGTCCATCTTGAAGGCCGCGTCCTTGTACTCGGGCGGCACGTACGCCTCCCCGCCCGGCATCGGCACGCCGGTCGGATGCGCGACCTTGGTGTAACCGCGCTCGGCCACCCGCACGATCTTGTCGCGGTCGATGGCGAGGTTGATGGCCTGGCGCACCTCCGGCTTGGACAGGATCGGGTGGGTCAGGTTGGGCAGCAGCGTCACCACGCCCTCGGGCGGGAAGAAGAACTTGTTCTGCTCCGGCTTGCCCTGCACGTAGATCTTCTGGATGTCCGGCACGAACGCGCCCGCCCAGTCGACCTCGCCCTGCTGCAGCGCCGTCTGGACGGCGTTGGCGGTGTACGCGGGGAAGCGCAGCACCGGCACCTCAGGCTTGCCCGGCTGCCAGTAGTCGGGGTTCTTGACCAGCTCGTACAGCTGGGCCGAGAACTTCGACAGCGTGTAGGGGCCGGTGCCGACCGGCTTAGTGTTGGTGAAGGTGACCGGGTCCTTCTGCTTCTCCCACAGGTGCTTGGGCACGATCGGCGAGTTGCCCGCGATGTTGAACAGCTTGGCGTAGGAGGTCTTCTCGAAGTCGATGCGCACCTTGTCCGGCGCCAGCGCCTCGGCGTCGGCGATCTCCAGCGCGTTCCTGTTGAGCTCCGGATTGTCCTTGAGCATCTTGAACGTGAAGGCGACGTCGTCGGCCGTGAACGGCTTCCCGTCGGTCCACTTCACGCCCTGGCGAAGGGTGAACGTGACCGACTTGCCCTTGTCAGACCATTCGTGCTTCAACGCCAGCCACGGCGTGATCTCGCCGGGCTTGAGCTTGTTGAAGTACATGAGGGTCTCGTGGATCATCCCGCTCGTCCCGAAGTTCACGCCTTCGAGGTGGTACGGGTTGAAGTCCTCCTGGAACGTGCCCGAGTCCACGGCATGGATGATCAGCGGCGGGGCGTTCTCACCTCCGCCGCTCCCGCCGTTGCCCCCACCGGAACAGCCGGCGAGGGCGAGGGCGGCGAACACCGCCACCAGACGTTTGACAGGGGGCCTGATCATTGGGGGGCTGCCTTTCCGAAATACTTCGTCCGGAGGACGCGCGAACCCTTCGGGGCGGCGAACGCCTGCGCGCGGCCGAATCCGGCTGGTGCGCCGCGCACGACGGTCAGCGCGCGGTAGTAGTCGACGAACGGGAAGCCGTAGGTCTCGCCTCTGGCGTAGGCGTAGCCGGTGATCGCCTGCGACCAGATCTCGTACGCCTCCTCGCTCAGCTCGACGAACACGTCGGGAGCGAACCCCTCGGCGTCCTCCCAGTTGTCGGCGTAGTAGAGCTCGCTCGCCCAGTAGGCGGG
The DNA here is from genome assembly GCF_004348345.1 of Nonomuraea longispora. GTDB lineage: Bacteria > Actinomycetota > Actinomycetes > Streptosporangiales > Streptosporangiaceae > Nonomuraea > Nonomuraea longispora. Next base: position 1,058 of record NZ_SMJZ01000309.1, on the reverse strand, counting down.
CTGCTCGCGTTCGAGGGTCTTCAACCCGCCGTAGAAGCGGGCGTCCTCGACGATGCGGTGGGTGCGGGCGTGGTCCTTGTGGATGGACGCGCTCCAATGGGTCAGGATGACGTCCGGCCGCAGCTCCCTGATCTGGTCGCCGACGCGCATCTTGACCTCGTCGTCCTCCGGCAGCAGGCCGTCCTCGTAGTCGAGGAAGCGCACGCCGGCGCCGATCCGCTCGGCGAACGTCTCGGCCTCCTCGCGCTTCTGCTTGGCGTAGTCGGCCACCGGCACGCGGGGATGGCCGCGCTCGCCGAGCGTCAGGTGCAGCAGCGTCGCGCGGTCGCCGCGCAGGACGTGCTGGGCGAGCACCGCGCCCGCGGTCAGGTCGAGGTCGCCCGCGTGGGCGCCGATGGCCAGAACGTGCGTCATGCTTGTCGCCTCATCACGTGGAACCGCCTGGTGGTCTCGTAACCAGCCTTGGTGTAGAGGTGGCCGGCGGGGCTGGTCTCGCCGGTCCACAGGAACCACGACGAGTGAAGCCCCTCGGCCCGCATCATCGTCATGGTGAGATGGAGCAGGATCTTGCCGAGGCCGGTGCCTCGCTGCCCCGGGTCGACGCCGAAGGGGCCGAACCGCTCGGGAATGCCGCGGTAGGCCGCGTAGAGGGCGAAGCCCACGATGCCGTCCTTCTCCGCGATCACGATGCGCCCGGGGTCGCGGTGGTGACGGATCGCCTCACCCCAGTCGGGGTTGAAGGCGTCGGCGGCGAAGCGGATCAGCTGCGGCAGCTCGCCCACGGCAGGGCTGCGGAAGGCGTACCCTTCGCTCTCGCGCCTGGCGCGCAGCTCGTGCACGTCGTCCGGGGTCACGTAGCCGACGAGCGTGCGGTCCATCGCGACCGGCGAGTACAACGTGCGGAAGCCCATCGCCTCCAGCAACCGGAAGCCGGCAGGGTAGAGCTCCGGGTCGGCACCCGGCAACACATAGTTCGGCGTATACGACGAAAAATCCACCCTCGACCGGCCGGCACCCTCCAGGAACGCCAGCGCCTCCCCCACCAGCCGCCGCCCCAG
>NZ_SMJZ01000308.1 GCF_004348345.1 Nonomuraea longispora | reverse complement strand
GCTCCCCCTCCCGCCCGGCCACTCCGAGGCGCCGCTGGCCGCGCTGCGCCCCACCCACGTCAACGGGGCCCTGCACGGCGGCGGCGAAGGCGTCCCCGGCGACGTCGCGGTCGTCATCGCCACCAGCGGCAGCACCGGCGCCCCCAAGGGCGTGCTGCTCTCGGCCGCGGCCCTGCGCAGCTCGGCGACGGCCTCACTGCGCCGCGTCGAGGCCTCTGAAGGCGAGCGCTGGTTGTGCTGCCTGCCGGTCTCGCACGTCTCGGGGCTGCAGGTGCTCGTACGCTCCCTGCTGTCCGGCAGCGAGCCGATCATCCATCCGTCGTTCGACCCGCATGCGGTCCTCGCCTCGGGCGCCGACCACGTCTCCCTGGTGCCCACCCAGCTGCACCGCCTGGTGGAGCTGGGGGCGGACCTGTCGGTCTTCCGCACGATCCTGCTCGGCGGCGCCGCCGCCCGGCCCGACCTGCTGGAGCGGGCCGCGGAGCTCGGGGCACGGCTGGTGTCGACGTACGGGATGAGTGAGACGTGCGGCGGTTGCGTGTACGACGGCCAGCCCCTTTACGATGTAGATCTCAAAGTCGGCGAGGACGGCCGGATCAGGGTCGCCGGGCCCGTGCTCTTCTCCGGCTACCGCTTCGGCGGGCCCGCCCCGCTCGAGGACGGCTGGTTCGTCACCTCCGACCTCGGCGAGCTGACCGGGGGCCGGCTGCGCGTGCTGGGCCGTGCCGACGACGTCATCAACACCGGCGGCGAGAAGGTCGTGGCCGGCGCCGTGACCGCCGTGCTGTGCACGCATCCCGAGGTGGCCGACGCCGCCGTGTTCGGCACACCCGACCCCGAGTGGGGTGAGCGGGTCACGGCCGTCGTCGTTCCGGTCAACCCCGACACACCTCCCACGCTTGCACAATTAACGGCATACTGCCGCGATAAGCTTCCCCCCTATGCCGCCCCGCGCGAACTACGCCTGGAGCCCCGGCTGCCGCTGTTGCCGAACGGAAAGACCGACCTTGTGCGGTTGAGGGCAGGAACCTGATGAGTTGCGGCTGCGTCAAACCGGGAAAGGGAGGGAGCCTTCATGGACCAGACCCGCAAGATGTGGGCATCCGCGGCCGTCGTCGGCGTGATCGTGGTCGGAGGCGCCTCAATCGCGGCGGCCGCCTCGGCGGGCAAGCTGGAGCAGAGGGGTGAGGAGACCCGGGCCGTGGTGGAGAAGGCGTCGCCGTCCAGCCACCCCGAGGCCTCGACGCCCGGCCCCACCGGCGACGACGTCGTCGTCTCCCGCGAGGTCAACCCGGATCCCGGCCAGGTCATCGAATACTGGACCGGCGAGCGCATGGAGGACGCCGACCCCATGCCGATGCCCGAGGTCTCGATCGAGGTGGGCGACTAGCGAACGAGCCGAGGGGTGGTCCGCCGAAAGCGGCGATCCACCCCTTTTTCATGACATTCGTCCGCACGGGGAACAAATGGCGGCGATTGGCGTTATTGATACTGGTGCGCCGTGCGGACACGAAGCCGCCCCACCACAACCTGCCTGATCGCTTCGACTCCGTACGGAGGAGGTGTCCTCATGCCCAGAACCGCCTTGGCGACCCCCGCGTCTCTCGACCAACTGCTCGAACGAGGGCGAACCCAGGGTCACCTATCTCTGGCGGAACTGCGGGACGCGTTCGGCAGAGCCGGCATCAGCCCCTCTGCGGGCCGCACGATATTGCGGGAGCTGTCAGAGGCCGGCGTGAGCCTGGCCGCCGAGAACGAGCCGTCTCTCAGCACCGCCACCCCCAGCAAGAACAGTCAGAAGAAGGCAGAGACTTCCAAGAAGCCTTCGCGGGCAAAGACTACCGGCCGCAAGGCGGCCGAGGCAAAAATCGCCTCCCCCGCCGACGTGCCGGCCGCCGTCCCCGCGGAGCCCAAGCCGGAGCATGAGGAGGACGTACCTGAAGAGGTCGACCTGAGCGCCGAGGACGACGGCGAATCGACCGATCTGGACGACGCCCAGTCGGTCATGGGCGACTCGGTGCACACCTACCTGAAGTCCATCGGCCGCCGCACACTGCTCACCGCGGCGCAGGAGGTCGAGCTGGCCAGGCGGATCGAGGCCGGACTGTACGCCGAGTACAAGCTCGAGACGCAGCCCGACCTGCCGCCCGACCTGCGGGAGGACCTGCACATGGTCGTCAAGGACGGCAAGCGGGCCAAGGACCACATGCTGGAGGCCAACCTGCGCCTGGTCGTGTCGGTGGCCAAGAAGTACACCGACCGCGGCATGTCGCTGCTCGACGTGGTCCAGGAGGGCAACCTCGGACTCATCAGGGCGGTGGAGAAGTTCGACTACACCAAGGGGTTCAAGTTCTCGACGTACGCCATGTGGTGGATCAGGCAGGCCATCCAGCGTGGCTTCGCCGACTCCGCGCGTACGATCCGGCTGCCGGTGCACGTGCTGGAGATGTTGTCCAAGCTGTCGCGCATCGAGCGTGACATGCATCAGCGTCTGGGACGCGAGCCGACCCCCGAGGAACTGGCGGTCGAGCTGGACAAGACCCCCGATCAGATCGAGGAGCTGCTGCGCACCAGCCGCCAGCCGATCTCGCTGAACGCGACGATCGGCGAGGACGGCGAGACCACGATCGGCGATCTCATCGAGGACGTCGACTCCCCCGAGGCGTCGGAGATCGTCGACCGCCAGCTGCTGGGCGACCAGCTGCGCGGCGTGCTCGACAACCTCTCGCCGCGTGAGTCGAGGATCATGGCACTGCGTTTCGGCCTGGTGGACGGCAAGCCGCACACGCTGGACGAGATCGGCAAGCACCTGGGGCTGACCCGGGAGCGGATCCGCCAGCTGGAGAAGGAGTCGCTGTCCAAGCTGCGCCACCCGAGCAACACCCGCCCACTGCTCGACTGGGCCAGCTGACGAAGAGCCCCGGCACACAGCGTGCCGGGGCTCTTCTCTTCGGCGGCGCTCCTGGAGCGGCCGGGTGTCAGGCGGTGGCGGGCACCGGGCGCGGTATGCGCGGGATGTTCCACAGCCGGTTGTGCTCGCGCAGCGTGCGCAGGCGCTCGACCTCGGCCGTCCACATCGCGCCTTCCGGCGTCGCCTTGGCCTTGCGGCGCGCGATCCGGTCGTCGTAGGCCTTCACCCCGAACGTGGCCCGCTGCCCAGCCTCGGCGGCACGCAGCGCGTCCGTCAGCGCCCGGTCGAGGGCCTGGCCCGCGGCCATCAGCTCGATGTCGTCGGCCTCCGCGGCCTTCAGCTCGCGCAGCGTCCGCTCGGCCTCACGGGCCTTCTCGATCAGCTCGGGGTAGCTCCTGGAGATCTCCTGGTCCGCGTGGAAGCGAACCTCGGCCTCCCGGCTCACCCGCGGACGGAAAAACGCCATCGACTCGGCCCCTTCACGCTGTGGTCACTCGTCCCGATGCTTAGGGTACGCCGTCGCGCGACACGTGCGGAAATCGGCCCGTGGCGAGCTCCTTTACATAGTAAGATGATCTCCATGCCCGCCAAGCGACCACCCGTGCCCCTTTCCCGCGAGCGCATCATCGAGGCCGCGCTCCACATCGCCGACGGCCAGGGCCTGCGCCGGCTCACCATGCGCCGCCTGGGCGACGCGCTGCAGGTGGAGGCCATGGCCATCTATCACCACCTGCCCCGGGGCAAGGAGGCCCTGATGGACGCGCTGGCCGAGCACGTCACCGCCGTCCAGGTCGAGCAGCGCCCGACCTGGCAGGAGACGGCCAGGGCCTGGTGCAGGGCGAGCAGGGAGGCACTGCGCGAGCATCCCGGCGTGCTGGCCCTGGCCCTGACCAAGCCGCCCAAGGGCGCCACCGCGCTCGCCGTCAAGGAGCAGGTCGAACAGCTCGCCGACGCGGGACTTCCCGACGCCGCCGAGGCCGTGCGCACGCTCCGGGCCTTCGTCTTCGGCAGCGTCGCCGTCGAGGTGCAGCAATCAGGTTGGGCCGACCCAGACGTCGATGAATGGGTCAGACGGGATGAAAGAGCAGATACCGACTTCGAGCGTGGGCTCGACGCCCTTCTCAAGGGATTGCAAACGTGATGCGCGTGTCGCGCTTGGCCGGTTATCCTGCATAAGGCACGCTGTGTCGAAGGTCACACGCACCAGGGATCCTCCTGTAACAGCCCGAACGGGCTATGTCGGAACGCGTGACACAGTCGCACACTTGCCAGGACAACAACCGAGCCGGCTCCCGCCCCTCCAGAACGGGAGCATCCCACGAGATATCGGAGGCACGCCGATGTGCCCGCACGACCCGGCCTGTCCGGATGCCGAGGCGCCTGACCGCGAGGCGGCACGCACCCTCGCCTGCCACCCCGAGCAGGGGTGGAGCCTGCTCTGCAACGGCGTCGTCCTGTTCGAGGACACCGGCGAGCTGCTGCCCAGCGGCACCGTCATCGCGCCTCACCGGCCCGATCCGCTGGTGGGCGCGGCCTGATCCCCACGCGGGCGGCGCCGCCGGCCGCGGCTGCCCTGCCGTGGCGGCCCGCCGTAGCGGGTGATCCATCCCGCCACGACCTCGCCCACCCGGGCGGGGTCCTTTTTCAGGTCATGGCCCTCCCCCGGCAGCACCACCAGGCGCGCGGCATCCGCGGCGTCCGGCACCCCGAAGGGGTCACGATCACCGTTCACGACCAGCACGTCCACCCCGGCGCCACGTAGCTCGCCGGCCCGCGATCGCTCGGGCCTCCCCGGCGGATGCAGCGGAAAGGCCAGCGCCACCACCGCCGCCGCGCCGACCGCCTTCGCCGTGCGGCACGCCACCCGCGCCCCGTTGCTCCGCCCGCCCTGCACGAGCGGCAGCCCCGGCAGACGCGAGCGCAGCTCCGACAGCACGATCTCCCACGCCTCGTCCTGCCTGTCCGGCGAGCCCGGCGCCCGCGCCCCCGCCACCCTGAACGCCTGCGTCACAAGCGCCACACTGGCGCCCACGCCCATGGCGGCCTCGCGCACGGCCAGCAGGTCGGGAGCGTCCACTCCCCCGGCCGATCCGTGGGTCAGGACCAGCAGCAGCCGCGCGTCGGGCACCTCGTCGATCTCCACGAGCGCGGGCCCGCGAGGGGTCGTCACCTCCATGCCAGCACCGTACCTGGGGAGGAGGGCGCGCTACCTCTCAGGTCGGATGACGACACCGCATCCGGGATGGATGATGACCATATGCCGGACCAGCGCCCCCTCAGGGAAGATTTCCAGGCCACGCTCGACGCCCGTCGCGATCTCGGGCCTGACTACGAGGAGGCGCTCGTCGACTCGTTCACTGAGCGCCTCGACGCCACCATCGCCGCCCGCGTACGCGCCGAGCTCGACCGCGACACAGCCCCGCCGCACAAGAAGTCCACGCCGGGGGCGCCGATGATCCCGGTGGCGCTGGGCTCGATGGCCATGGGCATCCCGCTGACGGCCATCGCGTCAGCCAACGCCGGCCTGGTGGGGTTGATCATCACGTGGCTGGCCATCGTCGTCATCAACGTGGCCGCCGCCGCGGCCGTCATGCGCCGCGGCTGACCTCGCCACGACGGGACCGACGGAGGGAACGGGAGCACCTCCGCCGTCCCAGGGCGTCCACCCGGACCCGCCGCAGGCCTGCGGGCCGGGGTCAGGTGTCGCGCTGGTAGCGGAGCCTGACCTCCGCCGCCAGGGTCTCGTCGGCGTGCTCCAGCCCGTACGACCAGACCCGCCCCGCGTCGTCGTCGCGCCCGCGCAACGGCAGGGTGCGCGCGAGCAGCTCGATGGCCAGCGCGCTCGTCTGCGCGTCCGCGCCGCCCTCCACGGTCTCGGCGAACTCCGCGCAGGCCAGCTCCAGATGCGCGATGCCGAGCCGGACCCGCAGCCCCGGCGCCTCGTCCCCGGGCGCGGCCTCCAGGGCGTCCAGGAGCAGCTCAGCCGCGGCCCCGGGCTCCCCGTGCTCCATCAGCAGGTCGGCCAGCTCCTGCGCGGCGTGTGCGGCGATCTCGCCGTCGCCCCCGGCCATCGCGGCCCGCAGCTCCCGCTCCGCCTCCTCCAGGTCGTGCGCCCGCACGGCCAGCCGGGCCAGCGCGAGATGGGCCAGCGGGACGTACCCCGCCGCGCCGACCCCCAGCACGGCCTGCCAGGCGGCCCTGGCCTGCTCGGCCCGCCCCTCCCGCTCGAACCCCTGGGCCAGGTGGCAGGCGGCCTGGGAGGCGTATTCGGGGTGGCCGGTCGCCAGCGCGGTCCTCGCGGCCGCCCTGGCGGCCTCGAGGTCGCCGCGCTCCTCCAGCACCACGGCCAGCCCGACGGCGGCCTGCGCCCTGTCGGGCTCGTCGGGGTCGGCGGCGAGCTCACGCAGAATGGCGGCGGCGCCGTCGAGGTCACCGCGTTCGGCCAGGCGCCGGGCGGTGTCGAGGGGCGGGGTCTCCAGCTCTGAGGACGTCAAGAGAGCTCCTTCTGGCGACGGTCGCCCCGAGCCTAACGACTTCCGGCGATCATGTCTGCCGGGTTGACGCCGAAGGCCTGGCTCACCCGGTGACTAGTCCTCGTAAGCCTCCAGCGGGGGGCACGCGCACACCAGGTTGCGGTCGCCGTAGGCCTGGTCGATGCGGCGCACCGGCACCCAGTATTTGCCGTCGCGCAGCGACGGCAGCGGGTAGGCGGCCTCGGTCCGCGTGTAGGCGTGGTGCCATTCGTCGGCGCTGACCGACTCCGCGGTGTGCGGCGCGTTACGCAGAGGGTTGTCCGTCTTGTCGTAGTCGCCGGACGCCACCTTCGCGATCTCGCTCCGGATGGCGATCATCGCGTCGGCGAACCGGTCGAGCTCGCCGAGGTCCTCGCTCTCGGTCGGCTCGATCATGAGGGTCCCGGCAACGGGGAACGACATGGTGGGCGCGTGGAAACCGTAGTCGATGAGGCGCTTGGCCACGTCGTCCACGGTGACGCCCGTCTCCTTGGTGATCTGGCGCACATCGATGATGCACTCGTGGGCCACCAGCCCGCCGCGCCCGGTGTAGAGCACCGGGTAGTGGGGGGCCAGCCGCTTGGCGAGGTAGTTGGCCGACAGGATGGCCTGCTCGGTGGCCGCCGTGAGCCCGTCGGAGCCCATCATCCTGACGTACGCCCACGAGATCGGCAGGATCCCCGCCGACCCGTAGGGGGCCGCGGAGACGGGTCCCACCGGCGAACCGTCGCGCAGGGGGTGGC
>NZ_SMJZ01000307.1 GCF_004348345.1 Nonomuraea longispora | reverse complement strand
GGGCGGCGCTGCGGGTGGGGGAGGCGCTGGGCGGCCCGGTCGTGGCCGTGATCCGCGAGGTCAACGAGCCGTCGCGGAAGGTGGCGGAGAAAGCGGGCATGCACAAGGACCGTACGATCCCGTACGGTGGAGTGCCCAGCGACGTCTACGTCGCCTGAGCGCCGGTCAGCCCGCCCTGCCGGCACGCAGCACATAACCCAGCAGAACCAGCACGCCGGCCACGCCCTGGGCCGCCAGGACGGCGCCGAAGGCGCCCGGGGGGACCAGCGGCGCCGACAGCGCGGGCAGGCATCCGGCCAGGGCCAGGTCCGCGCCCGTGACCGCCCAGATCAGCGGCCCGGTGGGGATCGCGCCGCCCGGGGTGTCGAGGACCGGCATGGAATGGTCAACCGGGCTGCGCCTGGCCATCCGCAGCGCTCCGGCGGCGAGCGCCGGAGCGGCCAGCGGCCCGAGCAGCCACCACACCCCTCCGGCGGCGGGGCCCGCCAGGGCCGCGGCCTGCGTTCCGGATCCGCCGGCCAGCGCGAGCCCGGCCAGGGCCAGGATCGTCCACGAGCCGCTCAGCACCATCGGAAGCACGGCCCGGGCCGCCAGCGCCGGGCGCCTGGCCACCCCCATCAGCCGTGCCATGACCGGGTTGTCGTTGTCCCTGCGCGCCCCGGACACACCGGTGCAGGCCGCGGCCAGCCCTCCCGCCAGCACGGCAGCCCACAACGCCGTGGGCGCGAGGCCCGCCTGGGCCAGCACGGCGGGCAGCGCGGCCGCCGCCGCCATGGCCGCGAGCCGCCTGGGCCTGCGGGCCAGGCGGAGCCAGTCGTGCCAGGCCAGGGCGAACGGCGCGGGCATCGACGGCCAGCGGCGCGATGCGAGCTTCCTTGCACGCCAGTGGTTGTCCTCGGCGATCCAGGTGAGCGCGCCGGGGTCGAGCGTGGTGGCCGCGTTGCTCACGTGGCCCGCGCGGGTGGAGGCGCTGACCAGGGTGCGGGCGGGGATCCGGCCGAGCGCCGCCCACGCCTGACGTGCCAGCAGGGCGGAGAGCACGACGCCGCCCGCGGCGACGGTCGCGACGACGGACAGCGGCGCGGCCGCCGCGACCGCCATCGCCGAACGCAGGTGCCCGCTCATGGCCACCACGGCCAGCACCACCAGCCCGGCGATCGCGACGGTCAGCCAGACCTGCCACGACTGCGACGCCTGGCCGAGCACCGCCAGCGCCATCCCGCCCACGGTCGCAGAGACGCCGAGCGCCAGCGCGGCGAGCAGTCGCCACATGAGCTGGTCGGGAGCGCCCAGCACGGCCAGCACGCCCAGCCCCAGCACGAGGCCGGCCACGACCGCGACCACGAGGAGCGCCCGCGCGGTGCGGCCGAGCACGTGCCCCCGATTGAGCGGGGAGAGCAGCAGCCAGGCCGCGTCGGGGGCGGGCAGCAGCACCGGGCCCGCCGCCCTGGCGGCGACCAGGAAAGCCGTCATGGCCAGCGCCACCAGCGCCACGCCGGCGCCCGTACGCGCGGGATCGGCCGGCCCGGCCAGGTCGCCGATCATGGTGGCGACGGGCTGACCGGCCACGGCGGCCAGGACCGCGAGCTGCACCATGGTGACGTACCGGTCGGTGAGGCTGACGGGGGCGTGGCCGCGCGAGCGCAGGTAGGCGCGTACCGGCCGCACGCCGGCCGCGGACCCGGATGTCGGGGGCATGTGCGGGCGCGTCACGCGGTGACTCCTGACGGGAAGACCTGGCGGGCGTGCGCGGCAAGACCTTCGTCGTGCGTGGCCATGACGACGGTGCCGCCTCCGGCCGCGTAGTCGCCGAGCAGCCCGGCCAGGCGGGAACGGAAGGCGGCGTCGAGCCCGCGTTCCGGCTCGTCGAGGAGGAGCAGGGTGCTCGGCCGGAGCAGTGTGGCGGCGAGGCACAGGCGCTGGCGCTGGCCGGTGGACAGGTTGAGCGGGACCGCGTCGGCGCGCTCCGTCAGGGCGAACACGTCGAGCGCCGCGTCAACGGTCATGCGGGGAGTGGCGTGCACCGCGCCCATCAGCTCAAGGTGCTCGCGCGCGGTGAGCCCCGGATACCAGGCCGGCTCGTCGCCCAGCAGCGCCACCCGGCTCCAGAAGCGCGCGTTGTCGGCCGGCGGCTCCCCGAACATCCGGATCTCGCCCGACGTGGCGGGCTGGAGGCCGGTCAGGCAGCGGAGCAGCGTCGACTTTCCGCAACCGTTGGGCCCGACCACCGCCACGATCTCGCCCGGTGACACGGTCAGCCGAACGTCCCGCAGCACGGGATTGGCGCCCAGATCAACCGCGAGGCCGGCCACTTCGATGATCGGTTCGTACACCGTTCGAGGGTAACCAACTCGCGCGCGCCGTGCGAAGCGGCGGGAGTGCGCAGGGCGGGATCGCCGCGTGCGTAAGGGATTCTGTCGGTGGCGCCCTCTACCTTCAGTAGCCGAACACTTGTGCGATAGGAGGGTGACGTGATCGCTTCTGAGCGGTTCGAGCGCGCTGCGGTGCTGGGGGTCGCTGTGGCGGAGGAGACCCGCAGGCTGCTGCGGCACCACCTGAGCTCGCCGGAGGAGGGGGGCGACGGCACGGTCCTGGTCGACGTGCCCTATCCCGACGCGGCCGTGTTGGCGGCGGTGCTCGACGTGGCCGCCGAGTGTTTCGGCGAGCGCGGTGACTCGGTCGAGGAGGCCAGGCAGGCGGCGCTGGAGACGTTGTTGCAGCTGGCGGGGTTCGACGGGGAGTCGCAGCTCAATCCCGGCGTGTCCGCCGGTGAGCAGTCATAGGATGTCGTGGATATCGGGATGTCCATGGCATCCGAATGGAGGGTTGCGATGGCGACGCGGCATCTGGACGTGGTGAGGCACGGAGCGGCCCGATCCCTTCGGCAGGCTGACCGAGGCGGGGGAGCGGCAGTCGGAGCTGGTGGCCGAGCGCCTCGCCCGCTTTGCCGGTCGACGCGGTGTGGCACTCGCCGCTGCCCCGGGCGGCGCGCTCGGCGGAGATCATGGGTGAACGCCTGCCCGGGGTTCCTGTGCGGGAGGCGGCCGAGCTGGTCGACCACGTGCCGCATGTGCCGGACGGGATACCGCCGGAGTGGGCGGGGTTCTTCGACGGATACGACGCGGACGCGTCCGGCCGTGAGTCGCGTGGAGATCCGGCCGAAGGAGGTGGTGCGGGCCGGGCGGCTTCCGTGAGCGCGCTAGTGGCGTAGGGCGGCGTGGGCGGCGCTGAGGCGATCGGACTCATCGCGCTCGGAGTGGTCGCCGGACACGTCGTCCGCCCATGCGAGCAGCCGTCGCAGGTGGGCGTCGGCCGTGCCGGTGGAGACGGCAGGACTGCCGAGAGCGACCTCGCCGCTGGTCCCGTCGATGGTGACGGGGGTGCCCTCGGTGACGGTACGCCCATCGGCGGTCAGTGAGGCGGCGTCGACGACGAGGCCGGTGACGCCGACGACGGCGGGTTTGCCCATCGCCCGTGCGACGACTGCGGCGTGGCTGGCCGGCCCGCCGCGCGCCGTGACGATCCCCGCGGCGGCGGCCAGGCCGCGCATGTCGTACGGAGACGTCTCCGGGCGCACCAGGACGACCGGGCCGTCGGCGGCCATGCGCACTGCCGCCTCCGTCGTGGTCGCCACCTGGCCGGCCGCGACTCCCGGGCAGGCTCCGAGCCCACGGGCCAGGATGTCGGCCCGCGCCGATACCGCGATGCGGGGCGTGCGTACGTGCCGCAGATGGTGCGGCGAGACCCTGAGCAGCGCTTCGCGCCGGGTGATCAAGCGCTCGTCGGCGAGGTCGGTCGCGACGCGTACGGCGGCGCCTCCGGCCAGCCGGGCGGGCCGCGCCTGCAACAACCACAACTCGCCGGACTCGAAGGTGAACTCGACGTAGCACGCGTCGCGGTAATGCCCCTCGACGCGGTTCAGCGCCTCCGCCAGGGCGGACCACACGGCCGGTTCCCCGCCGGCGAGCTCGTGCAGGGGCCGGGGCGCCGATCGGCCCGAGACGACGTCCTCGCCCTGGTGACCGAACATGACGTCGCCGAACGGGACGTTCTCCCCGGTGTTGGGGTCACGGCTGAAGGCGACCCCCGTGCCGCTGTGGTCGTCGCGGTTCCCGTACACCATCGCCTGCACGATCACGGCCGTGCCGAGGTCGTGCGGGATGCCGTGCAGGTCGCGGTACGTTCGTGCGCGCGGTGAGTCCCACGACGAGAAGACGGTCTCGATCGCCGGGCCAAGCTGCCCGGCGGCGTCGTCCGGGACCGTCCGGCCGCCTCGTCGCCGTACGAGTTCCGCGGCCCTGTCAAGGCTCGGCCGCCCCCCTGCCGAGCCGGAGGTCGTGGGCACCGCGTCCAGGCTCGGCCGCCCCGCTGCCGCGCCGGAGCCCGCAGGAGCGTCCGGCATGATCGCGGACGCGAAGCTCGTCAGGAACCGCAACCGCGCGTTCGCGGCGAACTCGGGGTCGCCGGTCTCGGCCGCCAAAGCCGTCGCGGCCTCGGGCGTGAGGCCGAGGTTCAGAACGGTGTTCATCATGCCGGGCATCGACACCCTCGCCCCGGAGCGTACCGACACGGTCAGCGGCGTCCGGGTTCCGCCGAACCTGCGCCCGGTGGCGGCCTCCAGCCCGGCCATGGCGATCGTGAGCTCCTGGTCGAGACCGCCGGGAAGCCGGCCCGCACGCATGAACTCCCGGCACGCCTCGACGGTGACGACGAACCCGGCGGGCACCGGCAACCCCAGCCGGTGCAGCGTCACGAGGCCGTGCGCCTTGGCCCCCAGGGTCTGCGGGCCCTCCTCGGTCCGCGCGGAGAGTGTCCGGATCCACCTCACCGGGGGATCCCGAGCGTCGCGAGCAGGTCTTCGTGAAGCTGGGCCCACACGATGTGGTACGACGACGCGACGTGGTTGGCCACATATTCCAGTTCGCCCGAGTGCGCGCGGTCGAGGGCTTCGGCCAGGCGGGTTCGGTAGCGGCCGAAACGCGGCAGCGCCGCGGCCAGCTCGGCGCAGACGAGCGCGGCTCTGCGGTCGAAGTCGGCGAACCGGCCGAGGACGCGGGTGTCGTACGCCGGGTCGTCGTGGTCGTTGACGACCATGACGCCGTCGATCCGCCTCAGCTGCCAGGCCGTGCAGAGATCGAGCAGTTCCGGGTTGAGCACGAGAAATCGTTCGTAGGCGGCGGCGACGGCGGGGCGTGCGCCACCCGCTTCCAGCTCGCCGGCGATCCACTCGGCGTCCGCGACCCGGCCGGCCTCCGTCAGGCCCCACACGTCGAACCCGTCGGCCAGATGCGTGACGAGACCGGCGACCGCGAGATCGATCAGCTCGGACTCGGCCTCGGACTCGTCCAGGCCGGTGACCGCGCTCACCCGGGCGAGGCCGGCATGACCGGCGCAGCGCAGGGCGTGGAGCACCGGCATCCCGGTGCGGTGAGGTCGGGGCAGGGTCATGGCGCCGTCCTCCGCGACCTGGGGTGCGCCTGCTGGGTGCGTACGGTAACTCTCCATGGCATGGCCAAATGTTGACACAATCCAAATGATGACGCCATTCGAAGCCGGAGCACTCACCCGGAGCGGGCAGACTGGAGGCGTGCCATCCACCCTGCCTGACGGCGATCCCGCGCCCGCCACGGGCGAGCTGCCCGCCGGTGCCCTGAGCACGCTCGGCGAGCGTCCGTTCGGCTTCTACGTGCACGTGCCGTTCTGCGTGACGCGCTGCGGCTACTGTGACTTCAACACCTACACCGCCGACGAGCTCGGCCCCGGCGCCTCCCGCCGCGACTACGCCGACACGGTCGTCGAGGAGATCCGGCTCGCGCGCCGCGTGCTCGGCCCGGCGGAGCTGCCGGTGGAGACGGTGTTCTTCGGCGGGGGCACACCCACCCTGCTACCTCCCGAAGACCTGGCCAGGATCCTGGGCGCGATCGGCTCGGAGTTCGGGTTGCGGCCGGGGGCCGAGGTGACGACCGAGGCCAACCCCGAGTCCGTCGACCCGTCCTGTCTCGACAAACTCCGCCACAGCGGGTTCAACCGGATCAGCTTCGGCATGCAGAGCGCACGCGAGCACGTGTTGCGGGTGCTGGAACGCGGGCACACGCCGGGGCGGGCGGCCGAGGCCGTACGCGAGGCGCGGGCCGCCGGGTTCGAGCACGTCAACCTCGACCTGATCTACAGCACGCCCGGCGAGTCCGACGACGACTGGCGGGCCACCCTGACCGCGGCGATCGAGGCCGGGCCCGACCACGTGTCGGCCTACTCCCTGATCGTCGAGGAGGGCACCAGGCTCGCGGCCAGGATCCGGCGGGGCGAGCTGCCCATGCCCGACGACGACGTGGCCGCCGACCGCTACCTGATCGCCGACGAGATGCTGTCGCAGGCAGGTCTGCGCTGGTACGAGGTGTCCAACTGGGCCGGCTCCGACGCGGCGCGCTGCCGGCACAACCTGCTCTACTGGACCGGCGGCGACTGGTGGGCCGCCGGCCCCGGCGCGCACAGCCACGTCGGCGGCACCCGCTGGTGGAACGTCAAACACCCGGCCGCCTACGCCCAGCGGCTGGCCGGCGGCGCCTCGCCGGCGCACGCCCGCGAGGTGCTGGACACCGGCGACCGCGAGGCCGAACGCCTGATGCTGGAGCTGCGACTGGCCTCCGGCTACCCGCTCGCCGAGGTCGCGCCCGGCGCGCGTCCCACCGTGGCGAGCGCGCTGGCGCGGGGGCTGCTCGAACCGGCGGCGTTCAGGTCGGGGCAGATGGTGCTGACGCTCCAGGGACGCCTGCTCGCCGACGCCCTCATCAGGGACCTGCTCGTCTAGGTGATCATGCGGATGGCGAACGGATAGCGGTACATCTGCCCCTTGTTCGTGGCCATGGCCGCCTGGATGTGGAAGATCAACGACACGATCCAGACCACCGGCAGCAGCAGGATGCCGACGAAGACGATCATCAGGATGCTCGAGATGAGATAGCCGATGAACATCGTGATCTGGAAGTTGAGCGCCTCCGCCGCCTGGTCGCGTACGTACGGCGCCTCGTCCTTCTTCATGAGGTAGATGACCAGCGGGCCGACCCAGGACGCCAGCAGGCCCAGAAGGTGCGCGATCATCGCCAGCGTCGCGTCGTCGGTGCCCGGGCGGGGGCCGAAACGGCCCGGTACGTACGGTTCGTGAGGGGCGCCGGGGTAGCC
>NZ_SMJZ01000306.1 GCF_004348345.1 Nonomuraea longispora | reverse complement strand
GCCTCCCAGCCTGGGCCGGAGCAGAGCGGGCCCGCGCAGGGCGGCGGCGTGAGCACCGCGCCGACCGGCAACCCCGCCTCCCTGCGGACGCTCGTCGTGGGCAGGGACATCCAGCCCGGCACCTACCGGACGTCCGGTCCGGCGGGCGGGTTCAGCAGGTGTTACTGGGCCCGTCTGAGGAGCACGGACGGCGACGTGATCGCGACCGGCATGCCGGCGGGCGCCGCCACGGTCACCATCGAGGCCACGGACAAGGCGTTCCAGACCGGCGGGTGCGCGGAGTGGGCCGCTTCATGACGCTTTTATGCGTCAAAGTCTGGACAACAGAGCAGAAACGCGCAATTCTGGCGGGCAATGGAAGGGAGGTATGCCTGAGCGTGCTGGCGTGACGCCCTACGGTTATGGGCCACGCCACTCCGGTGTCCCTGGCCCGGACACGCAGTGGAGAGTGCGGAACAGCGCGCATCGCCACTTGTCCCGAACTGTGTCGTTCGCGAGGAGTGTCCATGCGTTTTCCCGCCCTGATGTCCACCACCGCCCAGAACGGCGACTACGGCTACGACCGGTTCGTCAAGGCGGGCAAGGCGGTGTTCCAGGTCGAGTACAACCTGGAGCCCTCCGCCTTCTGCCCCCGGTCCAACGCTCAGAACTTCAACGCGCTGAAGAAGACGTACGAGCTCGGCGCCTACCGCGTACCCTGCCGTGGCGCGTGACTTCGACCTGCTGGTCGTGGGTGACGCCAACCCCGACGTGGTGCTCTCCGGGGCGCCGCGCGGTCTGGCGTACGGCCAGCGCGAGCAACTCGTCTCCGGCGGCGACCTGGTCCTCGGCGGATCCGGCGCCATCACCGCGTGCGGAGCGGCCAGGCTGGGCCTGCGCACCGCGTTCGCCGGCCGCGTGGGCGACGACGCGGCCGGGCGCTTCGTCCTCGACGTCATGGCCGGGCGCGGGGTGGACGTCTCCCACTGCGTGGTCGGTCCCCGGCCGACCGCCATGACCGTCGTCCTGGCCGACGGGGCGGACCGGGCCATCCTCACCTCCCCCGGCTGCCTGCCGGACCTGACCGTGGCCGACGTCCCGCGCGGCCTGGCCAGGCATGTGCACGTGTCGTCCTATTTCCTCCAACCCGCGCTGGCGGCCGGTCTACCCGGCTTCCTGGAGGGGGAGCGGCGGGCCGGCGCCACCACGTCCCTGGACACCAACGACGACCCGGCCGGCGCGTGGGACGGCGTCGCCGGCGTGCTGGGCGAGGTGGACGTCTTCCTGCCCAACGCCGCCGAGGCCCTGTCCGTCGCCGCCCGCCTGCCGCAGCCTCCCGGCTCGTCCGCCGCAGCCGCCGGACCGCCGGGCGGGCACCCTGAGGGCGTCGAGGCCGCCGCGGCGCGGCTGGGCGCGCTCGGGCCCGTCGTGGTCGTCAAGAACGGTGGCGACGGAGCGCTGGCATGGGAGCGGGGGAGCCTGACCCGGGCACCCGCCGTGCCCGTGGAGCCGGTCGACACCGTCGGCGCCGGCGACAGCTTCGACGCCGGGTTCCTCGCCGCCCGCCTGCGCGGGATGAGCCTGCCCGAATGCCTGCGGGTGGCCGTGACCTGCGGCTCCCTCTCGACCCAGGCGGCCGGGGGCACCGCCGCCCAACCCACGTGGAAAGAGCTATGAAGATCGTCTTCCTCGGCGCAGGCAGCGTCGAGTTCACCCAGGGCCTGCTGGCGGACCTGGTCGCCTTCCCCGACCTGGGGGAGTTCGAGGTGGCGCTGCACGACATCCACCCCGAGCGGCTCGACACCGCCGAGGCCGCCGCCCGCGTCATCGCCGCCGGCCGCCCCGTCAAGATCACCGCCCACCTCGGCCTGCGGGAGGCGCTCGAAGGCGCCGACTTCGCGATCAACATGATCCAGGTCGGCATGATCGACGCCACCCGCGTCGACTTCGAGGTGCCCGCCCGCCACGGCCTGCGCCAGACCATCGCCGACACCATCGGCGTGGGCGGCATCTTCCGCGCCCTGCGCACCTTCCCCGCGCTGGAGCGGATCGGCCAGGCCATGGCGGAGGTCTGTCCCGACGCGTGGCTGCTCAACTACACCAACCCGATGGCCATGAACGTGTGGTACCTGGCCGCCGCCACCCCCGTGCGCAACGTGGTGGGGCTGTGCCACTCCATCTACTGGACGGCCCACGACCTGGCCGAACTCGTGGGGGTGCCGTACGAGGAGGTGTCCTACCTCGCGGCGGGCGTCAACCACCAGTCGTGGATGTTGCGGTTCGAGTCGGGCGGCGAGGACCTGTACCCGCGGCTGGACGAGGCCATCGCCCGCGACCCCGGCCTGCTGCGCCGCGTCCGCGTCGACATGTACCGCAGGCTCGGCCACTACCCGACGGAGACCAGCGAGCACTCGGCCGAGTACGTTCCCTGGTACCTGCACGACGAGGCCGAGATCGAGCGCCTGCGCATCCCCGTCGGCGCCTACGTCGGCATCAGCGAGGAGAACGTACGCCAGTACGAGGCCACCCGCGACGCGCTCAGAGCGGGCCGGCCGATCACCGTGGAGGGGACCATGGAATACGCCCCGCAGATCATCCACAGCATCGCCACCGGAACCACCCGTACCGTCTACGGCAACGTCCAGAACAGGGGCCTGGTCGGCAACCTGCCGGCGGACTGCGTGGTCGAGGTGCCGTGCGTCGCCGACGCGCTCGGCGTGCGGCCCCTCGCGGTCGGCGACCTGCCCGCCCAGTGCGCGGCGCTCAACCGCGCCTACGTCAACGTCAACGAGCTCACCGTGCGCGCCGTCACCGAGGGCCGCCGCGACCACGTGCGGCACGCCATGATGGCCGACCCGAACACGGCCGCCAGCCTCACCGTCGAGCGGATCGACGCTCTGTGCGAGGCGCTCTTCGAGGCCCACGGCGAGCTGCTCCCCGCATCGCTCAGGAGGCGGTCATGAAGGTTCACGGCGCGGCGGCGCTGCTCCTCGTCACGGGACTGCTGGCCGGCTGCGGCTCGTCCTCCTCGGACGAGGCCGGCGGGCCGGTCGAGCTCACCTGGTGGCACGGCCAGGTCGAGACCCAGGCCAAGGTCATCGAGGAACTGGCGGCCGACTACAACAAGTCCCACCCGGACGTGAAGATCACCCCCGCGGTCGGCACCACGAACGTGGACGACATGCTGCAGAAGGTCCAGGCGGTGCTGGCCGGAGGCAAGGCGCCGGACATCGCCTACATGTACGGCACCTGGATGCCGCATCTGGCCAGGAATCCCAAGGTGTACGACCTGACCGCCACCGTGAAGGCGCCGGAGTTCGGCTGGGACGACTTCTGGCCGTCGGAGCGGGCCGTGTCGGAGGTGAACGGCAAGGTCGTCGGCGTGCCCGCCGTGGTCGACAACCTGGGCGTCATCTACAACAAGAAGTTGTTCGACGCGGCCGGCCTCGACTACCCGGGCAAGGACTGGACCTGGGACGACTTCCGGACGGCGGCCAAGCAGCTGACCAAGGACGGCGTGTACGGCACCGCCTACCCCGTCACCGGCACCGAGGACACCGTCTGGCGGTTCTGGCCGATGATCTGGCAGCAGGGCGGCGCCATCGTGACGCCCGACGGCAAGAAGTCGGCGTTCAACACCCCGCAGGCGGCGCAGGCGCTCGGTCTGTGGAGCGCCATGGCCCGCCAGGACAAGTCCGTCTACCTCGACCAGAACGGCGAGAAGTTCCTGCCGCTGTTCCAGAGCGGCAAGGTCGGCATGATCATCGCCGGCCCGTGGGCGCTGCTCGACATCATCGACCACAAGGTCGACTACGGCGTGCAGGTGCTGCCCGGCTACAACGGCAACCACGAGACCATCGCCGGGCCGGACAACTGGGTCGTCTTCGACAACGGCTCGCGCAGGGCGAAGGCATCCGCCGACTTCCTCACCTGGCTCACCCGCCCCGAGCAGGACGCCCGGTGGACGCTCGGCCTGGGGAACCTGCCGATCCGCAAGGCCACGACCGAGCTGCCGGCGTACGAGAAGTTCATCAAGGACATCCCCGACATGGACGTGTTCACCGCTAACCTCGACAACGCCAAGCAGGCCAGGCCGCACGTGCCCGTGTACCCGGAGTTCTCCGAGAAGGTCGGCAACGCGATCAGCGAGGCTCTCGTCGGCGGCACGCCCCCGCAGGAGGCGCTGGCCATGGCCGCCACCGAGGCCGACACGGTGCTCGGGCGGGCCCGATGACGGTGTTCGCCGCGCAGGTGAGCGGGCGGCGCCGGGCGCGCCGCCTGCTGCCCGACCTGACCGGGTGGGGCTTCGTCCTGCCCGCCACGCTGGTGATCGTCGGGTTGAGCCTGTTCCCCGCGGTGTGGGCGCTGCTGCTCTCGCTGCGGGACGGCGACCTGCTCACCGGCGGCGAGTACGTCGGCCTGCAGAACTACCGCGACATGCTCGGCGACACCGAGTTGGCCGCGGCGGCCGGGCACACGGCGCTCTACACGGTGCTGTTCGTGCCCGGCTCGGTGGTGCTCGGGCTCGCGCTCGCGCTGGCGCTGAACCTGAAGATCCGGCTCATCGGCTTCTACCGCACCTGCTTCTTCGTCCCGTACGTCGTCTCGGCCGCCGCCACCGGCATCCTCGCGAACTTCGTGTTCGACCCCGACTTCGGCATCGTCAACGCCGGGCTGAAGGCCCTCGGGCTGCCCGCGACGGGCTTCCTGCAGGACCCGGGACAGGCCATGCTCACGCTCGTCGTGATCTCGATCTGGGGCGGCGTCGGGATGCCCGCCGTGGTCTACCTCGCCGCACTCCAGGACATCCCGCGCGAACTGGTCGAGGCGGCCAGGGTCGACGGCGGCGTGGGCAGGCACGTGCTGCGCCACGTCGTGCTGCCGCAACTGCGGCCGGCGACCGTCTTCCTGCTGATCTGGCAGACGATCACCGCGCTGCAGTTGTTCGACCTCGTCTACACCACGACGAAGGGCCAGCCGCTCGACTCCACCACGACGATCGTGTTCTACCTCTACCGGCAGGCCTTCCAGCTGTTCCACTCCGGCTACGGCACGGCCATCGCCTACGTCCTGTTCCTCGTGACGCTCGCGATCTCGGGCGCCGTCCTGTGGAGGAGTGCACGATGAGACGGCGCCACCTCGCCCACCTGTTCCTCATGCCGGCCGCGCTGCTGTTCGTGGCGCCGCTGGTCTGGATGGTGCTGACCGCCTTCATGCCGGACAGCGACATCAACACCTACCCGCCCAAGCTCTGGCCGGAGCACTTCACCACGGCCGGGTTCGCCCGCATCTTCACCGAGGACGACTATCCGCTGTGGCTGGCCAACACGGTGATCGTGGCCGTGGCGGCCGTCGCCGGGCACGTGGTGCTCTGCTCGCTGGCCGGCTACGGCTTCGCGAGGCTCAGCTTCCGCGGTCGCGGGCTCACCTTCGGCGCGCTCATGGCGACCATCATGGTGCCGACGCAGGTGCTGATGATCCCCACGTTCCTGCTGTTCAAGAACATGGGCCTCATCGACACCCTCGGCGCGGCCATCGTCCCGTGGCTGGCGTCGGCGTTCGGCGTGTTCCTCATGCGGCAGTTCTTCCTGTCGCTGCCCAAGGAACTGGAGGAGGCCGCGACCATCGACGGCTGCTCCCGGCTCGGCGTGTTCTTCCGGGTGGTGCTGCCGCTGGCCCGGCCCGCGCTGGCCACCCTCGTCGTGTTCACGCTGCTCGGCGCCTGGAACGACCTGCTGTGGCCCCTCATCGCCATCTCCTCGGAGGACAGCTACACGCTGCAGCTCGGCCTGGCCACGTTCTCCGGGGCCCGGCACACCGAATGGTCGGCCCTCATGGCCGGCAACGTCGTCGCCGTGCTGCCGCTGGTGGCCGCCTTCGTACTGGCGCAGCGCCACTTCGTGGCCACCATGAGCTTCAGCGGTCTCAAAGGCTGATCAAGGGAGGTTTGCACTGGTAGGGCGTGCGTAGGAGGATGCGCACAGCCCACCAAGGAGGAAGTCATGTCGGTGTTGAAGAGCCTTGTCGACAGTGTGCGCGGCGGCGCGATCGAGGTGGTCGACCTCACAGCGCCCCTGTCGTCCGAGACGCCGATCCTCCAGTTGCCCGAGCCGTTCAGCAACACCATCCGCTTCTCCCTCGAGGAGATCAGCAACTACGACGACCGCGGCCCCGCCTGGTACTGGAACGACATCCACACCGGCGAGCACACCGGCACGCATTTCGACGCGCCCGTGCACTGGGTCACCGGGCGCGACGGCGAGGACGTCTCGCAGGTGCCGCCGCGCAGCCTGATCGCGCCCGCCGTCGTGCTCGACTTCGCCGCCGAGGCGGCCAAGGATCCCGACTTCCTGCTGGGCATCGACCACGTCAAGGAGTGGGAGCGCGCCAACGGCCCGCTGCCCGACGGCGGCTGGCTGCTCTACCGCACCGGCTGGGACACCCGCTCCGGCGACCAGGACGACTTCCTGAACGGCTCCCACACGCCCGGCATCTCCGTGGAGTGCGCCGAGTGGCTGGCCGCCGAGACGCCCATCGCGGGCCTCGGCGTCGAGACCGTCGGCACCGACGCCGGCGCCGCCCACTCCTTCACCCCGCCCTTCCCCTGCCACTCCTTCCTGCTCGGCGCCGGCAAATACGGCCTCACCCAGCTGCGCAACCTCGACCGCCTGCCCGCGACCGGAGCCGTGGTCCTCGCACCGCCGCTGCCCATCGTGGGCGGCTCCGGCAGCCCGGTGCGCGTGCTCGCCCTGGTGGAACGTTGACCGTCGCCGAGGCCGTGGGCCGGGCCCTGGCCGCCTGCGGGGTCGAGACCGCCTTCGGGGTGGTCGGCAGCGGCAACTTCCACGTCACCAACGCCCTCGTGGCCCACGGCGTGCGTTTCGTCGCCGCCCGCCACGAGGGCGGGGCCGCCACCATGGCCGACGCGTACGCGCGGATGAGCGGGCGCGTCGCGGTGGTGTCCGTGCACCAGGGGCCCGGCCTGACGAACGCGACGACCGGCATCGCCGAGGCGGCCAAGAGCCGCACGCCGCTCATCGTGCTCGCCGGGGAGGCCACCGACGTGCGCTCCAACTTCCACATCGACCAGGAGGCGCTCGCCACGGCGGTGGGTGCGGTGCCGATGCGGGTCACCTCGGCGCGCGACGCGGTGGCCCAGGTCGCCGAGGCCTTCCGGGTGGCGGTGGGGGAGCGGCGCACGGTCCTGCTGAACCTGCCCCTCCCCGTCCAGGCCGCCGCCCACC
>NZ_SMJZ01000305.1 GCF_004348345.1 Nonomuraea longispora | reverse complement strand
GGTTTGCCGGTCTCCTTGACGATACGCACCGCGCCAGCCCGGAACTCCGGATCAAAGCGCCGCCTCGTGGTTCCTGCCACGACCAAACCTCTCTTGGTTCGGTCTCCACGTTACGAGGGGAAGCGCAGAAGTGTAGTCAGCTTAGGCAGGTCGGATGTCTGGGGCTGGCTCCGGAGAGCATTGCAGGTTTGCTAGTGGGCATGCCCTTGGCCAGGGGCGACGCACGAATGTCACGCGATCAAGGTCATGGATGGCCCACACGTGGCCCACGATCATGCCGAGAGCCTCCTGTTGACGTGGTGTACAGCGGACGCAAAGCGCATCACGGGCTTCAACCCACGGCGGTCGTGGAATGCTCTGCGTTGTGATCGCCCCCGGCCAGGAGGTCCCTCGTGTTCCACAAGATCGTGCGAGCACTCACCCAAACCACTCCAGACCAACGGCAGGCAGCCGAGGACGATGCGTGCGCCTACGGAACACAGTTGCTCACAGAGGCCCGCGAGGAGCTCAACAGGGCGGACACCAAGGCCCAGGTCCTTCTCGGCATCGTTGGCATCGGCCTCGGCGCCGTCACTGGTGGCCTCCTCGCGGGAAGCTGGTCACCTTTCGCGTTATCGAACGCCGTCGAGTGGTTGTGGTGGGTTGGGGCGGCGGCAGCTCTGGCGTCCGCGGTGGTGCTCGCCGGCGCGGTCTATCCGCGGTTGGATCGGCGAAAAATTCACAGTGCCGCCATGTATTACGCCGACATCCTTCACCTCGACTCCCCGGCGACCGTCGCCGGCGCTCTCATGCGGTCCTCGACACTGGACCTGGAGCGGGTCGCTGATCAGCTGTACCGGGTCAGCCACATCGTCGGGCAGAAGTATCGCCTTATCCGCTGGGGGTTCTGGCTGCTCCTCGGTGGAATGGCGGCGACGGTGAGCGCGGCGCTCATCAACATCGTGCTCACCGGATCTTCGCCGTGACCGCGTGGTCGCTGGATGGCGCCGCGCCGGCGAGCACGTCACGCTCGGCCTACCAGCAGCGTGTCGTCCTCCAGCGGCGGAACGGGCAGGCCGAGGAGTTCCAGGGTCCGGCGCAGCACGGTTTCGTTCTTGACCATGAAGTTGAGCATGTCCACCGTCTCGTACCGCTGCATGATCGAGTCGACGGTGCCGAGCAGTTGTTGCGCTCCCTGCTGCCGCTGCTCGACGAGCTCCGCGATGATCTGCGGTAGTTGCTCCGGAGAGACGGCCAATTTGATCGCGTGCTCCACCTGGGCGCTTCCCACCACAGCGGTGAGAAAGTCCTGCCACTCCCGCCGGACCTCGTCGGTGCTCTTGATCCGGAGCAGCGCGGCGTCGGCGTCGGCTCTGATGTCATGCTGTCTTTTGTGGGCATCCCGGTTGAGCTGGCGTATCTCCTCGGGAACGTTGACCTCGGCTCTGATCGCCCACCGGTAGACACCCGTCATCGAGCCTGAGATCGCCTGGAGTCTCTCGTTCGTGGCCTGCTCCGCCGCGCCCGGCGCGGTGATCTCGAATCGCCAGGTGGTCGAACGTACCTCCTGACACGCGCGCTGGAGGACCGCCTCCGCCTCAGGCACTTCATCACTGAACAGAGCTGAGGTCCGTTTCCCGCCCGAGGTCGCGGTACGGAACAGGGTGACGGAGAAGTCGTAAGCGTCGCCCTTAGCGGGCGAGGACAGCACGAACGGCTCGATGTCGATGGGCGGTTCGGCCTCGGGCTGGTTCTGCTGGACGCGGTAGAGCATGGGTGCCAGCCATTTGCGCATGAGATCAGCTCCTGTGAACGAGTTGACGCAGGTGATGGTGAAGTTCGGCGGAGATCTCGCCGTGGTGCCGCCAGAGCCGGAGGTAGAGCAGTGCTCGCTCGGCGTTCCGCGCATCGGTCAGGCTGAAGATCTGGTCCGTGATCTCCCGTACGGTCGGCCGCTCGCCGTAATGGCGCAGCCATTCGTTCAGCAGCAGGTCCCAGGACTCAG
This sequence comes from Nonomuraea longispora, assembly GCF_004348345.1. Taxonomy (GTDB): domain Bacteria; phylum Actinomycetota; class Actinomycetes; order Streptosporangiales; family Streptosporangiaceae; genus Nonomuraea; species Nonomuraea longispora. The sequence continues at coordinate 5,268 of NZ_SMJZ01000305.1, read as the reverse complement.
GCACCACCAGGCCCCCCTCTTCCTCGTAGCTGAGCGCGTTGCGCCAGAGCATCACCAGGGAGGGATGGGGATCGAGGTCACTGGGATGCGGCCGCTCGGGGCTCGAGACGGGCAGCGCAACCAGTCGTCCGAAGGCGAGGGCGGCGCCGCGACGACCGACCGCTCCTCCGTCACGGACCCAGTCAGCGAGATGGTTCATGATGGTGGGCGCGGTGTTCCTGCGATAGAGGTAGGCGATGGACTGGGCCACGTCGCGGTGGAACTTGACGCCCCTGCTCAGGACCAGGGTCCTGAACGCGGCGAGGGCTTGGTCGGGTGCGGAGAGGCCGACGGACGAGGCGTAGGCGCGGATCGCGATCGCTTTCTTCGCGTCGTTGCCATGGATCATCGAATCGAGATGGAGATGGACGCGGCGGGTCATCGATGGGTTCTCGGCGGCGGCTTCCAGTGCCAGGGCGGCGAGTTGATGGTCCCGGGATCGGCGGGAGCGGCTCCACACCTCCAGGAACCGTTCGTTGACAAGGGAGAAGTCGAAGGTCGCGAGCTTTCCGACCGCGTGCCCGACCTTGATCTTCGTATGCCAGGATCCCTCGCCGCCGAGCCAGATCAGCCAGTCGACCAGCGAGTCGCGGATAGTCGGCTGGTCCTCCCAGATCACGCGCAGCATGACGGCCGCCAGCTCGGGGCGTCTCAGCTTGATGCTTCGCCCGCCGCCGGGCCCGGCGGGTGTGGCCTCGGCATCCACGTACTTCAGCCAGGCCGGCAGGTTCTCCCAAAGCTGGACCGATTTCGGCGAGTGATCACGACGCCACTTCTCGTCGAGCCGTTCGGCCAGGGCCAGGGCCGCGCCGGAGATTTCCGCCTCGGGCAGTCCGTGAAGTACGGCGATACTGGTCATGAAGCACCGGCCCAGAGTCGGCCTGCGCTTTTCGAGGTTCTCGCCCACCTTCGCGCGCATTCGATGGAATCGCCGGTTCAGCATGGTCTCGATGGGGCTGTCGGACTCCATCGTGGCGGCCACCTGCCTGACCAGTTCGACCACCTGCCAGGGCGCGGAGAGGGCGCGGAGCTCCTCGTCCAGAATCTGCTGATCGTCTACGGCAAGCCGTGCGCCCGATGCCTGAACGGACAGATGCTTGGTGAAGATCCGGCGGTTCGGCGGTGGGTCGTGTTCGATCACGGGCGCGATGGAGGACTGGATATGCTCCGGCACCAGGACAATCACCCTGTAGTCCGCGTTGACACCGGCACGCTTGAGACTCGTGGTCACCCTGTCGACGGCATTGGGCGTATCGACTAGGTCCAGCAAATAGCCGTGCCCCGATTCCAGTTTCCAGTCGCGGGGGTTCGGCGTGCTCGCTCCGTACGGCATGATCCAGCTCACCCTGCCACCCCAGTCGAGCAGCGCCGCCAGGGCCGTGGTCGCCTTTCCCGTCTCTGCCGCTCCACCGAGCAGGATCAGGCGCTGGCTGTCGAGCAGCCTGCGTATTTCGGTTTGCGACTGGGTCGGTACCAGCGTTCGCCGTAGGTCCGCGATCTCGGTTTCCGTCAGTTCGTTGATCGTCGCTGTCGGTTGTGGCCGCCCCTGGCCTACGTGGATGTCGCCCTGGGCGAACCAGAGGTTTCCCTTCTTGACGCGGTTGCTCACGCGGCCGCTCAGGTCCCGGGTGCCGGGGCTGGACAGTTCGTCGGCGTACAGGTCGTCCAAGCTCTGCCGGCGTTCCTGCCACTCTTGCCGGGATGTGGCCATTTCATGACGGATTGGTTGGTTGTCGGGTTCCTGAAATGTTTCGTCCTCCTCCTCGGGCGAGGCGTCCTCGACCAGCGGTTCTTCCGGCTGCGGGACTTCAGGGCCCGATTCCTCAGGCGGGGAGTCGCTCATTTCTTCCTCCGCTCAGGGTCATGAGTGAGGTTGATGTTTCCTTGCGCGAAATAGATGTCGCCTTTGTTGACCCGGTTCTTGATCGATCCGCCGCCCGACGGAGGTGTGGACGGGGCGTCGCCGCTGGGCAGCGGGGATTCCGGAGGCTCCATGTCGTGGACATCGAAGTGCGGCACGTACAGGTATGCCGGGTACTCCTGTTTCTTCTCCGCCACCGCAACCTCCAGGAACTCCGACGGCCTAGGCCGCCCTGGGCCCTGTGACACGTAGTCGCGAAACGCCTCCCGCGAAATGATCAGCGCAAGGTCGGCGTCGCGGAAGGTGTCGAGCGCGGCCCGGATCGGTGCCGAATCACGCAACCTCGCAGGCTGTACCGCGTGCTGCCCAGGCCACCCGGCCGCACCGTCCAACTGCAACGGTCCGACGTGGACGGCCAGCCGTATTCTCATCCGGGCCCAGGTGGGATCGGCGCGTCGGCTGTTGTGCGCCGCGATGGCCACATCCAGCTCGGTCAGGAACTGGTCGAGGAGAAGAGGAATCGTGACGAGAGGGCCCGGCTCGGCGGGAAGGACTGCGGTCAGCGAATCACCGCCCACCTGGCGCGACCACGACTCGTGGTCCAGCTGAACGCGATCCGCCGCCGTCTCGATAGCGCTGATCAGGCCGGACTGGAGGGTTCGCTGTTGGGCGTCGGTGCGGCCGCCGTAGTTCTCGATGTCAGCTGTGAGCAGGACGCGGTAATCGTGCATGACCATGGCATCTCCAATAAGCGGGTGGGCTCTACCGTGAGGCACCATCCGGCGGGAGAAGCCTTAGAAATATGGCTTAGCGAGGAACGGGAGGTCGGCAAGCGCAGTCAGTCCTGCCAGGTCCTTCACTACCACGTCGCGGTGCCCTCGCCGGATGACCCCCTCCGCAGCCAGTTCGCGCAGCGCCTTCTGCGTCGTGATCTCCTTGGCGCCCACCAGCATGCCCAATTCGGCTCTGGTGAGCGGTATACCGATGCTCACGCCGTCATCCGTGGTGCGGCCGTGCCGCGATATCAACGCGATCAGCACGCGTGCCAGGCAGATCTTCGTCTCATACCCAGCGAAGTCGAGGCGCCGTTGATTGGCCCAACGCAGCCGCTCGGCAACGACCTGCGTCAGCGCCAGCGCCGCGGCCGGGCGCCGGGCCACGAAAGAGCGGAACACCGGGCCCTTGACCTGTTGGCAGACACCCCGTCCGCAGGTGGTCACGGTCGCCGACCGCGGCGACCCATCCATAGCGGCCATATCACCCACGATGTCACCCGACACCCGAATCGCCAGGGTGGCCTCCACACCGTTCTCAACGCCTCCGGTCACCTTGACCAGCGCGTCTAACAGGATCCAAACCGATGTGCCGCGATCTCCCTGGCTGATCAGTACGTGCCCGGGTGGGAACGAGCGCAAGGTCCCGAGCCCCAGGAGCTCCGAGCGCAGCTCGTCCGTCAAACGGTGCATGAAGGTGCCGGTCGGCCATCGGTTGGGTGCCAAAGTTTCCTCCAGCAGGCGATGTCTCACACATATGCCAGCCGGGTTGTCTCGGCAAGGGAGTAATACGTTCGCGGATCGATGGAGCCTTTGCACGGGAATCCACCTGCGAGCGTCAGCGAGTAGGCGGGGCTCCGGGAAAGGCCCGCCCCTTTTGTGCGGTGTTCGTCCTGGTCGGCGACCAGAACCGCCAGTTAAGATCGCGTTCCCCCTGCAGGATTCGGACCTACGCACCAGACTCCGGAGAGGGTCGTCAATTCCTGGGGCGAGGCTCCCCGCCTTGGCTGTTATCTCCGGCAGGGCTGAGAAGCGCCGCGACAGCCCCGACGACCTGACCCTCCGTTGACGAGTCCATATGATCTAGCGAACTGCTGCGGCGCCCGCCGAGCTGTGGAGTGGGCGAGCGAGCTGGATCCTTGGCCGTCCGAGCAGAATGCGCGATGACGTGTGGTAGGGCATCGGCTTCGGACCATCGTCTGCCTGCCGCCACGAACTGCGAGAGCTTACGCGCTTCACTACAACATGTGAAATCCCTCGAATACTTCTCGTCCCGCTTTCCCTAGATGTAGCGTCAATCCCTGTTTCCCCTTCATCGAGGCTTGTCCTCGCGTTTTCCGTCCGCGAACTGACAGCGCAGCCCGCCTTCCTGGGCCCTTCATCGCTCGGCACTCCTGGTCATAGCAGCCAGGAGTGACATTTCCGCGTTCATCGACAAAGGGAGCCACCATGTCGGCGATCACGCTCGACACCCTGCTGACCGCCACCGCACCTGGGGGCGGTAGCTGCCTCACCTCCATCACGGAACTGGCCCCCGCTGGAGGGCCGCACAGCGCCGTAGCCCCGGCCAAGTTCGCGGCTCCGCGGGGGAAGGAGAGTGTCTACGCCTACGAACGGCGGTATCTCGAAGGCGAACTTCGCACCGCAGTGATCGTCGACTCGAAGCAGAGCCAGCTCAACCGGGCGGAAGCGGGGCTGGCGCTGGCTATCGACGACGAGAATCCGGCGCTGTCGCGTATGCCGCGCATCGTCGTCACGTACGAAATCGACGGGCAGGCGCAGCGGTTTTCCGATCTCACCCTGCCGCACCGAGCGTACGACGGCCACATTCGGGCGGCGACGAGGGACGGGGTTCCGGTGACGGATCTGCCGGAGTACCGCGCGATCAGGGATGCGACACCACTGAACGCGCGGGCGTTGCTAGAGGCCAGCCCGATCACCCTGATCTATGGCGGATGGGACGCAAGCCGTAGAGCTCGGCAGGGCAGGTGGCGCAGCGCGATGGTTGGCGAAATCATCGGGTTCTGTGCGGACGGGAAGCCGTCGTTGCGAGGCGGTGCGCGCGTGGACGGCGTCGGCATGCAGATGCTGCTTTCGGGCAAGGATCTGCGGGAGGTCGTGGAGCGCCAATCTGGCGAGCTGAGCGTGAGGACAGCCGACAAGCTCCGTAAAGAGGCGGACAAGGCCACCAAGGACAAGACTCAGATCTCCGCTTCCGCAGTCGGTCTGGGTGGAATCCCGCCCGCGCTCGACCAACTGGCCGGCGTGGCATGCGATCGCATTATCCGCAGTCACGTCCTATCCTTCGCCACGCTGCGGCAGATGCGGTTCGGCGCGGGCCCCGACGGTGACCAGGCATGCCGGGCGTTGCTGGCGGCGCTGGCTCTTAACGGGCTAGCCCCGTTTTCCGCACGTCGGGTTGATTGAAGATCGTCGGGTTTGCTGTGGTGATCGTCGTCGCGGTATGACCTGGCAGATGAGGCAGCGTGCGCAGTGGGGCCAGGCCAGTGTCGAGAAGATGCTCGGAGCATTACCGGTGGTGGCCGCGTTCTGCTCGCGGCTGCGGATCCGGGAGCTGGTGGATGCGGCTTGTCC
>NZ_SMJZ01000304.1 GCF_004348345.1 Nonomuraea longispora | reverse complement strand
GTCCTTGGACAGGCATCGTTCGACCGCCGGCAGCAGGTGCTCCGGCACGCCCGAGAGATCCGGCTTACCGTTGATCACGTTGTTGACGACGACGGCCACCGTCGAGCCCGCGAAGGGCGCGCGTCCCGTGGCCGCGAACACGATCGTGCCCGCCCAGCTGAACACGTCGGAGGCCGGACCCAGCCGCTCGCTCCCGAACTGCTCGGGCGACATGTACGCGGGAGTCCCGATCGGCCCTGACGTGTGCGTCGTGGCGTCCAGCGCCTTGGCGATGCCGAAGTCGATGACGATCGGCCCGTCGGGGCCCATCAGGACGTTGCCCGGCTTGAAGTCCCGGTGCACGATCCCGGCCTGGTGGATGGCGGTCAGCGCGGTCAGGGTCGAGATGGCCAGCCGGTCGAGCGCCCCGCCGGAGCGCGGTCCGCCGGAGCGGACGACCGCCTGCAACGTGTCGCCGGGGACGTACTCGCTCACGATGTACGGCCGCTCGCCCAGCGTACCGACGTCCAGCACCGCGGCCGTGCAGAAGGCGGCCACCCGCCGCGCCGCCTCAACCTCCCGCAGGAAATGGGCGGTGGCGCCGTCGTCGTGGCTCAGGTGGCCGTGCAGCACCTTGATGGCGACGTCGGGGCCCGGGTCGCCGGTGCCCCGGTAGACCACTCCCTGCCCGCCGGAGCCGAGCACGCCGGCCAGCCGGTAGCCGCCGATGTGCTCGGGGTCGTCCGGCCGGAGCGGGCGCATTTCCGGCATCCCGCCCCTTTCCTCGAACTATTCAAACGATCCACACATTATTGCTTCAATGCCCCGCAGAAGAAGATCCGGTGCCCGACCACCGCCCTGACCGCGCCCGCCCCGAGAGGTCCGCATCGAAGAGTTCCGCCCGCGGAGGGCGAGCGTTACCGCCGCCACAACCATGACGCCACCTACGGAGATCACGGTGCTGCCCATGCCCCATCCCTCCCTCGGCCGCCGGACGATGCTGCAGGCGGCCGTCGCCGCCCCCGCCGCGCGTTCCGCTTCCTGACCGGCGAGCGCGAGAGCAGGAACACCGTGTTCATGACGCACCTCGGCGACGTCACCGAGCACGTCACCGAGCACGGCACCGAGCACGACAGCGAGCACGAGATCGGCCTGGCCGGGAACCCCGGCAGGGGCGCGGTGCTGCGCTCCGGCCCTGACGCGCCGATCAACGGCATGACGTTCGCGTCCGGCTACACGATCGAGGCGTTCATCAAGCTGCCCGACCGTTCGAGGGCGATCACGCCTGGATGGGCATCCTGGGAGGCCGGCCGCAGGACTTCCTCACGTCGTGACCACCGCCGTGGACCGCCGGGGGAGCAGGGTGACCGGGATGACGCGCGGCGCCTGCGGCGGGCGGCCCTCGATCCGGCTGATCAGCAGGTCGACCGCCTCCCTCGCGGTCCTGGCCGGATCGAGGTCGACGGCCGTGAGCGCCGGCTCGCTCGTGCGCGCCTGGTGGCTGTCGACCCCCACGGACACGAGCAGGTCGCCGGGCACGCTCAGCCCGCGCTCCCTGGCGGCGCGCAGCAGGCCGGTGGCCAGCCACTGCGGCGGCACGTAGACGGCGTCGGGCTCCAGGTCGAGCAGCCGTCCCGCCGCCTCGGCCGCGCTGCTGTCGAGCTTGTCGGGCCGGGCCAGCACCAGCATCGGGTGGCGGCCGTGCCGGGCCGTCCACTCCGCGTACGCGCGTTCGGCGTCGGCGAACCACGACCACCCGATGTCCACCGACAACATCGCCACCCTGCGCGCTCCGGCGGCGGCCAGGTGGTCGAGGACGGTCAGCGTGCCGGCCGCGCTGTCGGCGGCCACCCACCACGGGGCGCCGGCGTGGGCGATGTCGCGGCCGATCGTGACCGCCGGCAGGCCGAGCCGGTCGAACATGGCCACCCGCGGGTCCGCGGGCAGCGGGTCGACGACGATGCCGCCGTCGATGCCGAACCGGCGCAGGTCGTCGAGCCGGCGCAGCGGCGGCAGCTGGAGCAGCGCCTGGTCTCGCTCGAACGCGGCCTCCACCACGTTCATGGTCAGCGACAGGTAGAAGTCGACGGCCAGGATGTGGTGGGTGGCGTCGAGATCGACGATCGGCATCAGCAGCGCGATGGTGTCGGCCCGGCCCGAGCGCAGGCCGCGCGCGTTGCTGTTGGGCCGGTAGCCGAGCCGTTCGGCCACCTCCGCCACCCGGGCCCTGGTCGCCGCGTCGACCCGGCCCTTGTTGTTGAGCACGTGGGAGACCGTGGTCTCGGACACCCCTGCGGCCTCCGCGACATCGCGGATCCGCGGACGGGATCGTGACGGCTGCATGGGGTCAGCCTAGGGCCATCGGTGCCAAATCGATTAGGCAGGGGGTCTTGTGATGCCAAATCGTTTTGGCTTAGAGTCGCCGACATGCAAGCGAGCACGTCCCGGTTCGCACGGGCCGTCCGGCGGCTGAACGCGTTGTGCGACGCGCAGCCGTACGTCACCGGCTGGTGCCTCATCGGCCTGCCGACCAGCGGCAGTGCCGGCGATAGTGCCGGAGATAGGGTCGGCGATACCGCCGGTGTGATGCGGGCGGACCGGCACGGCACGCGGGCGTTCCCGGCGGCCAGCACCCGCAAGGTCGCCGTCATGATGGCGGCACTGCGCGCCGTGCACAGGGGCGAGCTCGATCTCGACACCCGCCTGACCATCGACGGCCGCTACCGCGACCGCGTCTTCACCGGGCTCCTGCAACACCTCGACCCGGGGCTGAGCCTGTCGTTGCGCGACGCCGTCACCCTGATGATCATCCAGAGCGACAACCTGTCCACCGCCCACGTCCTCGACCTGGTCGGCCTCGACGCCGTCAACGACCTGTGCGCGTCGGCCGGCCTCGACGGCACGCGGCACCGTCACGCGCTGATCCCGGAGCTGGCCCCCGACCATCCGGTCGACGCGAGCAACGTGACGACGCCCGCCGACCAGGCCAGGCTGCTGGAGCTGATCACTCACGGCTCCGCGGCCGAGCCCGAGGCCAACCGGCTGCTCGGGTGCCCGCCCGAGCTCTGCTCGTACGCCCTGGACGTGCTCTGCCGGCAGCAGTTCAGGGACACCATGCCGGCGTTCCTGCCGTACAGGACCAAGATCGCGCACAAGAGCGGCGCCGGCTGGCGGGACGTCAGCGACGGCGGCGTCTTCTTCGGCGGCGACGGACCGCGCTACGTGCTCACGGTCTACACGGACGAGCTTCCCGCGGTCCTGCCCGACGGGCTGCCGGGGTTTTCGGGGGCGAGGGTCCACATTGCCCATCTCAGCCGTGCGTGCTGGGAGGAGATGCATCCGTAAGGAGACTCGCATGTCTCGTATGACCGGTCGCGTTCTCGCGGCCTCCCTGACCGTGATCGCCGTCCTGAGCGCGGGCTGCGCGCAGGGCGGCGGCGAACGAGCGGCGTCCACCCAGTCCGGAGCCGGCGTGCTGCGCTTCGCCTACACCGCGTTCCCCTCCACCCTCGACCCGCACAAGGCGTCCACGGCCTGGGACGAGCTCTACGTCCTGCCCGTCTACGACCGCCTCGTCACGATCACGCCCGAGGGCGAGATCGCCCCCATGATCGCGGAGTCGTGGAAGAAGAAGGGCGGCAAGGAGGTCTTCACGCTGCGCTCGGGCGCGACGTTCCACGACGGCACCCCGCTGGACGCCGAAGCCGTGCGCGCCAACCTGGAACGCGCGATGACGGCGAAGGGCAGCACCGCCACGTCACTGCTGAAGATGATCAGAGAGGTCGAGGTCGAGGACGACGAGCTGGCCATCCGCCACACCGGCTCCGAGGAGGATCTGCTCAACGCCCTGGCCCACCGGGGCGGCGCGCTGATCAGCCCGAAGGCGTTCGACAACCCCGACCTCGACAGGAAGCCCGTGGGCTCGGGCCCGTACCAGGTCACCGACTACCGCAGGGACGACCGCGTCGTCTACAAGCCCTTCCCCGGCTACTACGACAAGAGCGCCCAGCGGCTCAAGGGCCTGGAGATGTCGTTCGTCAACGACGACGACACCCGGCTCAACGGCGTGCGCTCCGGCCAGTACGACGCCACGCTCATCCGTCCCGAACAGGCCGACACCGCGCGCGACGCTGACCTGAAGGTGGAGGAGTTCCTGACCGGGCTCGTCTACCAGCTCAACCTCAACACCGGCCGCTCCGAGTTCGGCGACCAGCGGGTGCGCCAGGCACTCAACCACGCCGTCGACCGCGGGACGATCACCGACAATCTGCTGCTCGGCTCCTGCGAGCCGACCGTCCAGGCGGCCCCGGCCGGGCACTGGGCGCACGAGCCCTCGCTGGAGGGCGCCTATCCGTACGACCCGGCCAAGGCCAGGCAGCTGCTGGCCGCCGCGGGGCTGCCCGACGGGTTCTCCTTCACCGCGCTGGTGTGGGACAACACCGCGTTCGTGCAGCTCGGCGAGGCCATCCAGGACCAGTTCAAGGAGATCGGCGTCGACATGAGGTTGCGGCCCATGAGCGCCGACCAGTCCATCGACCTCTACCAGAACCGCGGCCAGGCCGACGCCCTGGTCAGCCAGATCGGCGTGGCCGGCCCCGACCCGCGGCTCATCACCCAGCAGGACTACCTGAAGGGCGGGCTCAACAACCCGGGCGACCTCACCGTGGAGCGGATCGAGGAGCTCGCGAAGGAGAGCGCGGCGGCCACCGACCGGGCCGCGCAGCAGGCCGGTTACCGGGAGATCGCCAAGGTCGCGGCCGAGCACGCGTACAACGTGCCGATCTGCAACCGCAAGCTGTACTACGCGGTCAACGACAAGGTGCGCGACTTCGGCAAGCTGCTCACCGGGTACGACGACATCCGCGTCGTCGGTATGGCCTGACTTATGGCGATATTTCTGGTCAAACGGTTGGCGGGGGCCCTCGTGGTGCTCTTCGTCGTGTCCGTGATCACGTTCGGGCTCTCCCTGCTGATCCCCGGCGACCCCGCCATCCACATCGCCGGAGAGCACGCCACCCGAGAGGAGATCGCCGCCGTACGCACCGGGCTCGGCCTCGACCAGCCCGTGGCCGTGCGCTACCTGAGCTGGGCCGGGGCCGCCGTCACCGGCGACCTCGGCACCTCCCTCTACAACTCCCAGCCGGTCACCGAGATCCTCATGGAACGCCTGCCCGTGACGCTCTCCCTCGCCATGGCCGCCATGGCGGTCGCGGTGCTGATCTCGCTGCCGCTCGGCACGCTCGCCGCGCTGCGGCCGGGCGGGCGGCTCGACCGGGTGATCTCCTCCGGCACCGCGCTCGCCGTCGCCACCCCGTCGTTCTGGCTGGGGCTCATGCTGATCCTGGCACTGGCGATCACCGTTCCCGTCTTCCCGGCCACCGGATTCCGGCCGCTCACCGACGGCGCCGGAGCCTTCGCCGCGCACCTCGCCCTGCCCGCCCTCACGCTGGGCGTCGCCGCCGCCGTCGAACCGACCCGCCAGCTCAGGGCGGCCCTGGCCGACGTGCTCGACACCGACTACGTCCGCACTGCCCGCGCGAAAGGGCTGCTGCCGTTCACGGTGCTGCGCAAACACGCCGTACGCAACGCGGCGGTGCCGTTCGTGACCGTGCTCGGGCTGGAGACCGGCCAGCTGCTCGGCGGCGCGGTGGTGGTGGAGGCCGTGTTCGGGCTGCCCGGGCTCGGCACGCTGGCGGAGTCCACCGTGACCCGCCAGGACCTGCCCGTCCTGCAGGGCATCGTGATCACCAGCACCGTCGTCGTGGTGGCCGCCAACCTGGCCGTCGACCTGGCGTACCGGTGGCTCACCCCTGGCGCGCAGACGGGAGCGGCCGCATGACCGCGATCACGACCGGGCGGCGCGACACACTCGGACGGCGGCTGGCCGGCCGCCGCGACGTCGCCGCCGCGCTCGGCGTGCTGGCCGTCCTCACCCTGGTCGCGCTCACGGCGCCGCTCATCGCCCCGCACGACCCGGTGGACCAGGACCTGCTGCACCGGCTCGAAGGCCCGAGCGCCGCGCACTGGCTGGGCACCGACGAGTCGGGCCGCGACGTGCTCAGCAGGCTGCTGCACGGCACCCGGGTCTCGCTCGGCGCGTCGCTGCTGGCGGTGAGCGTGGCCACGGTCTGCGGGGTCCCCCTCGGCCTGCTCGCCGGCTACCTGGGACGCGGCGCCGACCTCGTGCTGTCGCGCATCGCCGACGCCCTGCTGTCGATCCCCGGCCTGGTGCTGGCCATCGCCATCGCCACCGCGCTCGGCCCCAGCCTGACGAACGCCATGATCGCCGTCGGGGTGGTCTACGCGCCCGGCTTCTACCGGGTGGCCCGGGGCGCCACCATGACCGTGCGCGGCCAGACGTACATCCAGGCCGCGATCACCACCGGCTGCTCCACCACCAGGATCCTGTGGCGGCACGTCCTGCCCAACGTCGGCACGCCGCTGATCGTCAAGGCCTTCCTCACGTTCGGCTACGCGATCCTGGCCGAGGCCAGCCTCAGCTTCCTCGGCCTGGGCGTCCAGCCCCCGCTCGCGAGCTGGGGTTCCATGCTCAAACGAGCCGTACGCTACCTCGAACAGGCCCCCATGCTGGTCGTCCTGCCCGGTCTGGTGATCCTGGTGGCGGTGCTCGCGTTCAACACCGTGGGCGACGGGCTGCGCGACGCGCTGGCCCGCCGGGACCGGGAGCCCACATGACCGAGCCGGCCCTCGACGAACACCGCACCCCGGTCATGAAACCGGCGAAGGAGGTCCCATGACCCGGATCCTGGAGGTGGACGGCCTCTCGGTCGCGGCCGGCCCCGCGGCCGGCCCTGCGGCCGACTGGGTCCCCCTCGTGCACGACGTGTCCTTCCGGCTGAGCGCGGGCGAGGCGCTGGCGCTGGTGGGCGAGTCCGGGTCGGGCAAGTCGATGACCGCCCTGGCCCTGCTCGGGCTGCTGCCGCGCGGCGTCGCCGTCACCGCCGGCTCGGTGCGCCTGCTGGAGCCGGGCGACCGGCCGCCTCTCGACCTCGTCACGGCCGGCACCCGTACGCTGGCCGACGTCCGTGGCCGGCGAGTCGCCATGGTGTTCCAGGATCCCATGGCCAGCCTCAACCCGTCCATCACCGTGGGCGAGCAGATCGCGGAGGTGCTCAGGCGCCACCTCGGGACGGGCCGCGCCGCTGCCGCCCGCCAAGCCGTGGACCTGCTCGGCGCCGTCGGCATCAAGGAGCCCGGCAGGCGTGCGGGAGACTACCCGCACACCTTCAGCGGCGGCATGCGGCAGCGCGCGGTGATCGCCATGGCGCTGGCCTGTGAACCCGCCGTGCTCATCGCCGACGAACCGACCACCGCCCTCGACGTGACCATCCAGGCGCAGATCCTCGACCTGCTCGTCCGGATGCAGGACGAGCTCGGCATGGCCATGCTGCTGGTCACCCACG
>NZ_SMJZ01000303.1 GCF_004348345.1 Nonomuraea longispora | reverse complement strand
CGGCCGCCCCCACCGCGACCCGCCTGGTGCCCGACCTGGTGGCCGAGCGGGCCGCGGAGCGTCCGGACGCCACCGCGCTCGTCTGCGGCTCCACCACGCTCACGTACCGCGAGGTGCTGGAGCGCGCCGACCGGCTGGCGGAGCGGCTGCGCGCGGCGGGCGTCGGGCCGGAGATCCCCGTGGGGCTCTGCCTGGCCAGAGGCGCGGACATGGTGGTGGCGGCGCTCGCCGTGCTGCGCGCGGGCGGCGCGTACGTGCCCCTCGACCCCGGGCATCCGGCCGCCCGCCTGAAGTTCATGATCGCCGACGCGGGGGTGCGGCTGCTCATCGCGGACGGCCCCGTGGACCTCGGCGTGCCCGTCGCCACCCCGAGTGGCGAGGACCCCCTCCCCCCGGTCGGACCCGTGCTCACGGCGCGGCCCCGGCCCGCCGACACGGCCTACGTCCTCTACACCTCCGGCTCCACCGGCACCCCCAAGGGCGTCGCCGTGGAGCACCGGGCCCTGCTGAACCTGGCCACCGCCGTACGCCACCAGTTCCCCGTGACCGGCGACGACCGGGTGCTGCAGTACGTGTCGTTCGGGTTCGACGTGGCCGTGTCCGACGTGGTCTTCTCCCTCGTCGCGGGGGCGGAGCTGCACATCGCCGCCGAGTGCGAGCGGCTCGGCGAGGACCTGTACGCCCGCCTGCGCGACTCCCGCATCACCTACGCCTTCCTGCCGCCGTCGGCCGCCATGTCGCTGCCCTGCCCGCCGGACGCCCGCGAGAGTCTCCTGCCGGACCTGCGCACGCTGGCCGTCGGCGGCGAGGCGTGCCCGGCCGAGCTGGTCGAGCGCTGGGCCACACCGCGGCGGCGGATCGTGGACGCGTACGGGCCGAGCGAGACCACCGTCTACGCCACCACGGCCGACCTGTCGCCGGGGCGGCCCGTGGTGATCGGGCGGCCGGTCGCCAACGGGCGGGCGTACGTGCTGGACGAGCGGCTGCGTCCCGTGCCCGTGGGCGTGACCGGGGAGATCTACCTGGCGGGGTCGGGGATGGCCAGGGGCTACGCCAACCGGCCGGGGCTGACCGCCGAACGGTTCGTGGCCGACCCGTACGGGCCGCCGGGCGGGCGCATGTACCGTACGGGCGACCTCGGCAGGTACGACGCCGACGGGGTGCTGTCCTACCTGGGCCGGGTGGACACGCAGGTCAAGCTGCGCGGCTTCCGCGTGGAGCTGGGCGAGATCGAGACCGTGCTCGCGGCGCACCCCGGCGTGTCGGTGGCGGCGGCGTCCGTGCGCGGTGACCGGCTGGCGGTGTACGTGGTGGCCGGCGGGGAGCCGGCACCCGCCGCGGAGCTGCGGGCGTGGCTCGGCGACCGGCTGCCCGGCTACATGGTGCCCGACTCGGTGGTGTTCCTGCCGGAGCTGCCCGTCAACAGGTCGGGCAAGGTGGACAGGTCGCTGCTGCCCGAGCCGCCGCCGACCCGTCCCGACCTGGGCCGCCCGTACGTCGCCCCCGCCACGGACACCGAGCGGCTGCTGGCGGAGGTGTGGGCCGACGCGCTCGGCCTCCCCCCGACGGGGGCGCAGGTCGGCGCGCACGACAACTTCTTCGACCTTGGCGGCAACTCGATCAGGCTGCTGGCCGTCCTGGCGGCGCTGCGCGAGCGCGGCAGGGACGGCGGGCTCAGGCTGGTGGACCTCTTCCGGCATGCGACGGTCGCCGCCCTCGCCGACCGGCTCGATCGCCCCGCGGGCACCCAATCCCCGGCGGACGCCGGCGAGGCCAGGCGGCGCGGCCGGAGCAGGCGTGAACGGCTCGCCGCGCGCAGGAACGCACAGAAAGGCGGTAACGAATGACCGACGCACCGGCCGTGGCCATCGTGGGGATGAGCGGCCGCTTCCCCGGAGCCCGCGACGTGGCCGGGTTCTGGGCCAACCTGCGCGACGGCGTCTGCTCGATCGCCGACTTCGACGAGGAGGAGCTGCTGGCCGACGGCGTACCCGCCGACGAGCTGCGCCACCCCGGCTACGTGCCGTCCAAGGGGTACCTGGCGGACGCCGGCCGGTTCGAGCACGAGCTGTTCGGGTTCGGCGCGGCGGAGGCGCGGGCGCTGGATCCGCAGGCGCGGCTACTGCTGGAGACCGCGTGGTCGGCGCTGGAGGACGCCGGGTACGACCCCCGCGCGGCGCCCGACAGGACCGGCGTGTACGTGGGCGGCGAGCCCAGCGACCACGCGCTGGCCGCGCAGCTCGATGCCGGGCTGCGGGCCAGGCTCGGGCCCATGCAGGTGCGGATGTTCACCGACAGGGAGTTCATGGCCGGGTGGGTGTCGTACCGGCTGAACCTGACCGGGCCCAGCGTGACCGTGCAGACGGCCTGTTCGACGTCGCTGGCCACCGTGCACCTGGCGGTCCAGGCGCTGCTGCTCAGCGAGTGCGACCTGGCGCTGGCCGGCGGCGTGTCGATCGACACGCCGTACAAGCGGGGATACCTGTACGAGCCCGGCGGCATCTTCTCCCCCGACGGGCGGTGCCGGCCCTTCGACGAGAAGGCGGCGGGCACCGTCGGCGGCAACGGCGTCGGGCTGGTGGTGCTCAAGCGCCTGGAGGACGCCCTGGCCGACGGCGACCCGATCCACGCGGTCGTCCGCGGCACGGCGCTCAGCAACGACGGCGCGGGGCGGGTGGGGTTCACCGCGCCCGGCGTGGACGGGCAGACGGCCGCCATCGTCGAGGCGTGGGCGGCGGCCGGGCTGGAACCCGCGGACGCGCAGTTCCTGGAGGCGCACGGCACCGGCACGGACCTCGGCGACCGCATCGAGGTGGCGGCCGCCGCCGCGGCCGTCGACGGCGCGCAGGGGTGCGCGATCGGCTCGGTCAAGTCCAACGTCGGCCATCTGAACGCGGCGGCGGGCGTCACAGGGCTGATCAAGGCCGCGCTGATGCTGCGCCACCGCACGATGGTCCCCACGGTGAACGTCACCCGCCCCCACCCCGACCTCGATCTCGGCTCCACCCCGTTCCACCTGCTCACCGCCACCACGGAGTGGGCCCCACCCGTGAGCGGCCCGCGCCTGGCCGGGGTCTCGTCCCTCGGCATCGGCGGCACGAACGTCCACGTCGTCCTGCAGGAACCGCCCGCTCCCGCTCCGAGCACGGCGACGCGCGCGGCGGCCCTGCGTCGCGGGGACGACGGTCCCGCCGTGGCGCACGGAACGGACGGGCCCGCCCCGGTTCGCGGGGACGGACCGCCGCTGGTGCTGCCGCTGTCGGCGCGAACCCCCGCCCAGCTCGCCGCGGCGGCGGGACGGCTGGCGCGGGCGCTGCGCGCCCCGGGCGCGCCTTCGCTGGCCGACGTCGCCTGCACCCTGGCCACGGGCCGCGCCGCCCTGGACGCCCGCGCCTACGTGTCCGCCACGACCCGCGCCGAGGCCGCCGCCGCCCTGGACGCGCTCGCCGCGCGCGGAGAAGCGGCGGCCGGAGAAATGGCGCGCGGCCGTTCCGTTCCGGGTGACGCGTGGGTGCGGGGTGAGGACGTCGTCTGGCCGCGGACGGGCGGGCGGCGGGCCCACCTGCCCACGTACCCGTTCGCGGGCGAGCACCACGGCGCGCTCACCGTCGGAGCACCGCCGCCACCGCGACCGGAACAGCCGCAGGACACGAGGGCCGCGGTCACCGATCTGTTTCTCACCACCCTGGACCTGACCGGCACCGAGGACCTGGGCAGGACGTACTTCGCCGTCGGCGGCGACTCCCTGACCGCCGTTTTCCTGGTCGGCGAGCTGCGCGACCGCTTCGGCCTGGAGGCCCCCATCGAACTGTTCCTCGAGGAGCTGCCCCTGGAGGAGCTCATCTCGCGCGTGCTCAGCGAACCGGACGACGACCCGCTCGGCGACCTCCTGGACGAGTTCGGAGCATGAGACCCAGCCCGGACCCGGCCGGGATCGACGCGCTCGACCTGCTCGATCCCGAGCTGCACGCCACCCACGACCTCACCCCGGTATGGCGCTGGCTGCGCGCCCACGACCCGGTGCGCAGGCATGAGCGGTTCTGGAGCGTGACCCGCCACGCCGACGTGCTGCGCGTCGTACGCGACCCGGAGACGTTCAGCTCGCTGCGGGGCAACATGCTGCGTACCCTCCTGCGGGGGCACGACCCCGGCGCGGGGAAGATGCTGGTCGTCACGGACGGGCCCAGGCACGCCCGGCTGCGCCGCCTGCTGACGCCCGGCTTCGGCCCGCGTACGCTCGGCACCGTCACGCGCTCGATCGAGGAGGCCACCCGCGACCTGCTCGGCGCGCTCGTACGCCGCGGCGGCGGCGACTTCGTGGCGGAGGTGGCCGCGCAGGTGCCGCTGCGGGCCATCTGCGAGCTGCTCGGCGTCCCCGAGGCGGACCGGCAACGCGTGCTGGAGCTGACGGGCGAGGCCATGCTGGGCGAGACCCCGGCCGCGGAGCGGGCCGGCAGGACACCGCCGACGGCGATGATCGCCCAGAGCGAGATCCTGCTCTACTACACGCGCCTGGCCGCCCGGCGCAGGACGGCGCCGGGCGACGACGTGATCAGCCTGCTCGTCGGCAGCGACCTGACCGAGGAGGAGGTGCTGCTCAACTGCTACAACCTCATCATCGGCGGCGACGAGACGGCCCGGCTGGCGATGGCCGGCGGGCTGCTGGCACTGGCCACGTACGACAAGGAGTGGGCGCGTCTGCGTGAGGACCCCGCGCTCGTCGATCCGGCCGTCGAGGAGATCCTGCGCTGGACCACCCCGGCCGCCCACGTCGGGAGGGTCGCCACGCGGGACGCGCAGCTGGCCGGGCGGCGGGTCGCGGCCGGTGACGCGGTGGCGCTGTGGACGGTGTCGGCCAACCGTGACGAGGCCGTCTTCGACGACCCGGACCGGTTCGACGTCGGCAGGACACCGAACCGGCACCTGACGTTCGGGCACGGCCCGCACTTCTGCCTGGGCGCCCAGCTCGCCCGCGCCGAGCTCCGCGCGCTGCTGGCCGAGCTGCGGGCGAGCGTGTCGGCCATCACGGTGACGGGTCCGGTGACCTGGCTGCCGTCGAACTTCGTCAACGGCGTCGGCACGCTCCCCGTGGCACTGGCGTAGCCTGCGAGTATGGCTGTCCACCTGAACCACACCATCGTGGCGGCGAAGGACCGGGACGCGACGGCCGCGTTCCTCGCCGACGTCCTGGGGCTGGAGCCGCCGCCGGTCTACGGCCCGTTCCGCGTCGTCCGGCTCGGCAACGACGTCTCGCTCGACGTCGTCGAGGCCGGCGGGCCCGTGCATCCGCAGCACTACGCGTTCCTGGTCGGCGAGGAGGAGTTCGACCTGATCAAGGCACGCATCGAGGAGCGCGGCCTGACCTACTGGGCCGATCCCCACCACCGGCGGCCGGGCGAAATCAACACCAACGACGGTGGCCGGGGCCTCTACTGGGAGGATCCCAACGGCCACAACCTGGAGATCATCACGGTGCCGTACGGCGGCTAGGGCGCCAGCGCCTCCAGGGCCTCCTCCGCGCGGCGCATCGCCTCCCCGGGTCCGGCGGTGACGATCTCGCGGTCGAAGTTGAGGTCGTGGAAGACGTCCGTCACGCCGCGGGCCGCCAGGGCGGCCACGTCGGCCCTGATCTTGTCGTACGTGCCCGTCAGCGGGCGGTCCTCGTCGCCGGGCCGCACCTGGGTGACGCCCCTGCACACGAACCGGAACCCGGTCGCGTCGCGCCCTGACGCCGCCAGCTCCCTCTTGATCAGCTCCACCCTGCCCGCGATGCCTGACAGATCCTCCCTGCTGGAGCTCACCCACCCGTCGGCCAGCCGGGCGGCGCGGCGCAGCGCGACCTCGGCGGTGCCGCCGAGCAGGACGCGCGGCGGCGCCGGCGCCGGCTTGGGGTCGATGTGGGAGGGCGGCACCCGGTAGAAGGCGCCGTCGTGCTCGACCACGTCGTCGCGCCACGCCTTGCGCAGCACCTCGACGAACTCCTCACCCCTGCGGCCGCGCCCCTCCATGCCGGCGCCCGTGGCGGTGAACTCCTCGGGCAGCCAGCCCAGCCCGATCCCGGCGGTGAGCCGGCCGCCCGCGACCGTCTGCAACGTGGCGAGCTGCTTGGCCATCAGCACCGGCGGCACGTAGGCGTTGACCACGGCGACGCCGAGACCGATCCCGCTCGTCACCCCTGACAGGTGCGCCAGCGTGACCAGCGGGTCGTGCACGGCGCGGTAGGTCGGCCCCATCGGATGCCCCACCGGGTACAGCAGCCGCTGGTACGTCCACAGCTCGTGGTAGCCGAGCTCCTCCGCCCGCGTGGCGACGCGGCGCATGTTGGCCGGGGTGGCCCAGGGCCCTGACTGGGGTACTGCGAAACCCACTCTCATGCCCTCTAGTCTGTACTGGTGACTCTGGAGGCGGAGCTGGCGGGCGTCGCCGGGGCGTACGGCGGCACGGGCACGCCCGAGTTACACCCGACCCGCACCGATGTCGTGGTGGTACGCCGGGGCGAGGTGGTGGTGAAGGCTCACTCGGCGCGTGACGACGCCGGGGCGTTGCGGCCGAGGTTGCGGGCCGCGGCCTCGGCCGCGGCGAGCGGCGTCATGCTGGCCCCGCTGGAGCCCGAGGTGCTGACGGTGGCCGGGCGCGCGGTGACGGTGTGGCCCGCGGGGCGGCCCGTCGCGCACGACGACGATCCGGTCCACGCCCCGTGGGAGGAGGGGGCCAGGCTGCTGGCCAGGCTGCACGCCGTCCCCCTGACGCTGCTGCCGGTTCTCCCCGCGGCCGGTGGGCCCGCGAGGGCCGCCCGCGCGGTGGGGCGCATGTCCGGGGACGGCCCGGTCGCGCGGCTCGTCAGGAGGGCGTTCATGGGCCTGCCCGCGACCGACCCGCGGCCGGGGCTGCTCACGCACGGCGACTGGCATCTGGGCCAGCTGGTCGACCGCGACGGGTGGCTGCTCATCGACGTCGACGATCTCGGCGTCGGCGATCCCGCGTGGGATCTGGCCAGGCCGGCCGCCTGGTACGCCGCGGGGCTGCTCGACCCGGACGTGTGGGCCAGGTTCCTGGGCGCCTACCAGGCCTCCGGCGGGCCGGCGCTGGGCCAGGGCGACGACCCGTGGCAGCGCCTCGACGTGCCCGCCAGGGCGCTCACCGTCCAGCTCGCCGCCGTCGCGGTGGTCAACGCCGAACGCGAGAACCGGGAACTGGACGAGGTGGAGTATTCGTTGGTCGAGGCGTGCAACAGAATCGTCCGGGCGTGACGGGGTTGCGCGAGGTAGGTTTCAGGCTGGAGACCTCAGAGCCAAGGAGAGCGACTTAGATGCAATGCCCTAAGTGCCGCGGAAGCATGCGGACCTATGAGCGCAACGGCGTCCACATCGAGCAGTGCGACAACTGCCGTGGGATCTTCCTCGACTACGGCGAGCTCGAGACGCTGACCCGGATGGAGACGCAGTTCCACTCCGCTCCCCCTCCCC
>NZ_SMJZ01000302.1 GCF_004348345.1 Nonomuraea longispora | reverse complement strand
GCGGGCCGGGATGGGGGTGCCGTTCTGGGTGCCCGCGGGGGCGGAGCTGCGGCTGGGAACGCCTGCGTGGGGGCTGCGCACCTATCTGGCCGTGCGCGGGGGGATCGCGGTCGAACCGGTGCTCGGCAGCCGTTCGACCGACTCGCTGTCGGAGCTCGGCCCCGAGCCGCTGCGGGCCGGGACGCTGCTGCCGGTCGGCCCGCCGGGGGGTGACATCGTCGCCGACCTCGCGCCCCTGCCCGGACCGAGGCCCGCCGTGCTGCGCGTGCTGCCGGGGCCGCGCGACGACTGGTTCACGCCCGAGGCGCCGGCGGCGCTGTGCGCGGGGCCGTACGTCGTGAGCCAGGACAGCAACCGCGTCGGGGTGCGGCTGAGCGGACCCGAGCTGGTGCGCGCCAAGGAGGGCGAGCTGCCGAGCGAGGGCATGGTCGCCGGGGCCGTGCAGGTGCCTCCGAGCGGGCAGCCGATCGTCTTCCTCGCCGACCACCCCCCGACGGGCGGCTACCCGGTGATCGCCGTCGTGACGGCGGCCGACCTGGCGGTGGCGGCGCAGCTGAGGCCGGGTGACGAGGTCAGGTTCACAACACGACCCGCCCGCTGACGCAGGTGACGACCGAGCCGCCCACCCAGACCTCGCCCTGCTCGCCGGTGGAGACGTGCACCCGCCCGGCGCGTCCGAGCGCGGCGCCCTGGCTCGCCACGTACGGCGCCGTGGCCCGCCCGGTCCGCAGCAGCCACTGCGCCACCGACGCGTTCAGGCTGCCGGTCACGGGGTCCTCCACGGTGGTGCCGTGCACGGGGGTGAAGGCCCGTAGCTCGAAGGCGCACGGCGAGCCCTCCGGGTACGGCCCCACCACGCCGACGTCGTGCGGCACGGGGCCGGGCCGGACCGCGAGGACGGCGTCGGCGTCGGCGAGCAGCACCGCCACCCATCCGGGGCCGTTGTCGGCCCACTCGACGTCGACCATGTCGTCCCTGGGAATCCGCAGGGCCTCGGAGACCAGCTCGACGAGCTCGTCCTCCACGGGGCCGGAGCGCAGCAGCGGCGGCGCCTGGAACGCGAGCCCGGCGTCCGTCCTGCGCAACCGGATGAGCCCCGCTCCGCACTCCTGCGTGATCTCACCGTCCTCGCGCGGCACTCCCCCGGCCTCCAGCCAGGCGTGGCAGGTGCCGAGCGTAGGGTGCCCGGCGAAGGGCAGCTCGCCGGTCGGGGTGAAGATCCGTACCTGGTAGTCGGCCTCCGGAGCGGCCGGCGGCAGCAGGAAGGTGGTTTCGGACAGGTTGGTCCACGCGGCGAAGCGCCGCATGTCCTCGGTGCTCAGCCCTTCGCCGTCGACCACCACGGCCAGCGGGTTGCCGCGGTAGGGGACGTCGGTGAAGACGTCTACCTGGCAGAATGCGCGCATCATACGACGAAGTCTTGCAGGAAGGGCTTTTCCCACTGCCGCCCCACCCCCCAAACTGGCCGGTGTGGCGGATTTCGCTGTGGTGGTCCTGGGTTCCGGGCGGGGCGGGCAGAAGGCCGCGATCGCGGCGGCGATCGTCGTTGAAGTCGTCGGCGAAGTCCGGGTAGTAGGCGACGAAGCCCGCGTACACGTCGTCGACCATCTGCCGGTATTCCCGGCTGCGGGTGGGGTCCCAGAAGGCGTCGACGAAGGCGGACATGGCGGCGTCGGCGTCCCCGGGGACGGTGGCGTGCGCCGGCTGGGCGACCAGGCCGGCCTGCATCAGGCCGAATAACGCGACGCGGACGGCCGCGATGCGCGCTCTCACAGATGCTCTCCTCAGCCGAGGTTGTTCTGGGCCAGGACACGGTCGCCCTGCTCCTGGGACTTGGCCAGGGCCTGCTGGGCGGTGGCCTTGCCCCCGAGGAACAACTGCAGGTTGGGGATGAGGGCCTCGTCCTCCATCGGCGGGTAGCCGGCGCAGGCCGGCCGTACCTTGGCGTATTCGAGCGTGTCGAGGATCGGCTTCCAGAACGGGTCGCCGGTGAAGAACGGGTCCGTGGCCGCCTCCACGTTGCCGGGGATGTTCAGGCTGGCCTTGGCCCACTTCAGCGCGTTGGCCCTCTCGGCCGTCCACCACTTGACGAACTCCCAGGCCGCGTCCTTCTGCTTGGCCGCGCGCGGGATCACCAGGCCGAAGCCGCCCATGAGGCTGGCCTTGCCGCCCTGCGGCCCCGCGGGCGGCGGCACGATGCCGAAGTCGAGGTCCTTGCCGTACTTCTTGTAGGTGGTGATGTTCCACGGGCCGGTGAAGATCATGGAGACCTTGCCGGTGGCGAACGCGTCGGTGCCCTCGCCCAGCCCGGTCTCGAACCCGGTCTGGTAGACGCCGCCCCTGACCATGCGGCCCCACAGGTCGAGCGCCTGAGTGCCCTGCGGGCTGTTGAAGGTGGTGCGGGAGCAGTCGTCGGTGACCATCTGGCCGCCGGCCTGGTGGAGGTACATGCTGAACAGGCCCACGTCGTCCATCGACAGCCCGGCGCGGATCAGCTTGCCGCCCTCCCGCCTGGTCAGCTTGATCGCCGCCTTCTCCAGCTCGGCCCAGGTGCGGGGCGGCTCCACCCCGGCCTCCTTCAGGTGGGTCCTGTTGTAGAACAGCGCCCGCGCGTCGACGGTCAACGGCAGGCCGTACACCTTGCCGTCGTGGCTCAGCTCGCGCACCGCCTCGCCGTAGAACCGTTCCCGCTCGATGCCGTCCTTCTTCATGCGCTCGTCGAGCGGCTCAAGCACGTTCTTGGGCGCGTACGTGGCCGTGCGCCAGCGGTCCCAGAACATGACGTCGGGGGCCTGGCCGGAGGTCGAGGCGGTGAGGAACTTGGTGAGCATGTCCTCCTGGACGACGTATTCGACCCGGATGCCGGGATGGGTCTTGTTGAAGGCGTCGGTCATCGTCCTGAACTGCTGTTCGCCCTCGCCCGACCAGTCGCCCCAGAAGGTCAGCTTGACCACGTCACCGGAGCCGGAGGAGTCGTCGTCGGACGGGGCGCAGCCGGTGGAGACCACGGTCAGGAGGGCGACGGTGGTGACGGCCAGCCGCCCGGGCAGAGTCCAGCGCATCGGCGGCTCGTTCCTTTCTCGGAGATCACAGGGAGGGTCACTTGGAGCCCGTGCCGGTGAAGGCCAGGCCGCGGGTGAGGTAGCGCTGTCCGAAGGCGAACAGCAGGAGCGTGGGCACCATGGCGACGATCGATCCGGCCATGAGCGGCCCGTAGTCGGTCTTCTGGTTGTAGGAGAAGGCGGCCAGGCTCATCTGGATCGTCATCATGTCGGGGTCGTTGAGCACGATCAGCGGCCACAGGAAGCCGTTCCAGCCGGCGACGAACGTGAACACCGACAGGGTGGCCAGCGCGGGACGGCACAGGGGCAGGTAGATGCTCCAGAAGATGCGGAACTCGCGGCACCCGTCGACGCGGGCGGCCTCGCCCAGGTCCTTGGGCAGCGCCAGGAAGAACTGCCGCATCATGAACACCGCGAACGCCCCGACCGCCCCCGGCAGGATGACCGCCCAGTACGTGTTGAGCAGCCCGGCGCCGCCCTGCCCGGTGATGTCGTTGCCGCCCACCAGCGGCATGCTCCTGACGATGATGAACGACGGCACCAGCGTCACGACGGGCGGCACCATCATCGAGGCCAGCAGCAGCCGGAACAGCAGCCGGTTGCCCCGGAACGCCAACCGGGCGAAGGCGTAGCCAGCCAGCGCGCCGAGCAGCACGTTGGTCGCCACGCCCGCCACGGCCAGCAGCATCGAGTTGGCGAAGTGCCGGGCGAACGGGACGGTGGTGAACGCCGACCAGTAGTGCTCGAAGGTGAGCGAGCCGGGCAACCACTTGATGGGCAGCGCGATGATCTCCTCGTTCGGCTTGAGCGACGTGCTCAGCGACCACAGGAACGGCAGCAGCATGAACAGGCCCATCACCGTCAGCACACCGTAGAAGACCGTGCGGCCGAGCACGAGACGGATCGTTGCGGTGGTCCTGCTGGTCATGGGCATCACTCCGGCACCTGGTCGCGGTTGACCCGCATGTTGATCACCGTGACGGCGACGATGATGACGAACAGGGTGAAGGCCTGCGCGGAGGCGTAGCCCATCTGCAGCCGGTTGAAGCCCGTCTCGTAGATCTGGTAGACGGGCGTCAGCGTCGTGTTGCCGGGACCGCCCTTGGTCATCACGTACGCCTGGTCGAAGAGCTGGAACGCGCCGATCAGCGACAGGGTCGTGACGAAGAAGGTGGTCGTGCGCAGCGAGGGCCAGGTGATGTGCAGGAACGTCCGCCAGCGGCCGGCCCCGTCGAGCGCGGCGGCCTCGTACAGGTGGGCCGGGACGTTCTGCAGGCCGGCCAGGTAGATGAGCATGTTGGAGCCCACCCCTTGCCACAGCGTGACGATCACGATGGACATCATGGCCGTGCTGCCGTCGCCCACCCAGGCGGGGCCGGGAATGCCGAAATATCCGAGGACCTCGTTGATGGGGCCGTAGTGGCTGTTCAGCATCCACGCCCACACGGTGGCGGCGGCGACGGGCGAGGTGACGACCGGGATGAAGTAGACGGTGCGGAAGATCGCCATGCCCGGGAGCCGCCGGCTGAGCGCCAGCGCCAGCGCCAGCGAGATGGCGATCATGGCGGGCACGAACATCGCGCAGTAGTA
This sequence comes from Nonomuraea longispora, assembly GCF_004348345.1. Lineage (GTDB taxonomy): Bacteria > Actinomycetota > Actinomycetes > Streptosporangiales > Streptosporangiaceae > Nonomuraea > Nonomuraea longispora. The sequence goes on along the minus strand of NZ_SMJZ01000302.1, from coordinate 2,818 downwards.
GAGGATGTTCTTCAGCGTGGTGAAGAACGTCTCGTCCTCCAGGAGGCGCCCGTAGTTGGCCAGGCCGGCCCAGGACGGCGGCGTCAGCACGTCGTACGTCGTGAAGCTGAGGCCGAAGGCGCCGGCCACCGGCAGCACGGTGAAGACGAGGAACAACGCCATCGCCGGCGCGGTGAACGCCCTGCCGGCGCGCGCCTGGTGGCGGCCCGGCGCCGAACGTTCAGGGCGACGTCCATGCCGAGGCCGGCCGGCGGCGGGCCCGCGGATGTCCGGCCCTGTGGCGAGCGTCCTGGTCACGCGGTCTCCTTCGGGACTTCCCGGAGAGGTCACTTGTGGGAAAGGTAGGAAGCATGTTGATATAAGTCAATATGTTGGAGATATCAGGATGAAATATCTTGGCAACGAAGTACAGGCTGATGGGCGGTAGTGTGGTATATACCTAGCTTCCGCTGACATACCAACTTTCGTGGCCTAAGGGGAAGAGTGGTCGCAAGAGGCCCGCTGCTCTACGAGCGCATCATCGAATACCTGCTGGACGAGATCAGGCGGGGCGCCCTGGTTCCGGGAGACCGCGTCTCCTCCGAGATGGAGCTGGCCGAGCGGTTCCAGGTCAGCCGCATCACCTCGAAGCGCGCCCTGGAGCTCCTGCGGCAGGCGGGCGTCGTGGAGCGCATCCGCGGCAAGGGCTCGTTCGTCGCCGACGAGCTGCCCGACCTCGGCCAGCTCGCGATCCCCGCCACCGCGACCGCGGCCGAGCGCGCGGCGGCGGGCGAGCGGGCTCCCGGGGCGATCGCGATGATCTACCCCGACGCGTCGGAGGCGTACGGTCTCGAACTACTCGCCGCCGTGGAGGAACGCTGCGCCGAGCACGGGGTCGCCCTCGTGATCAAACGCACCCGCGGCGACCAGGCGGAGGAGGAGCGCGCGGTCGCGTCCATGGTCGACGGCGGCCTCGTCGACGGCCTGATCGTCTTCCCCGTTCACGGCGAGTACTACAACGCCCGCCTGCTTCGCACCATCCTCGCCGGCTACCCGCTGGTGCTGGTCGACCGCTATCTGGCGGGCATCCAGGCGTGCGCCGTCCACACCGACAACGTGGCCGCCGCCCGCACCCTCACCGACCGCCTGCTCGACCAGGGGCACCGGCACATCGCGTTCGTCTCGCCCCCGCCGGAGAACACCTCCAGCATCGAGGAGCGGCTGGAGGGCTTCCGGACGGCGCTGGCGGGGCGCGGCCTGCCCCTCGGCCACCAGCACCTGCTGACCGGCCTGTCCAGCACCCTGCCAGGCGCCTTCAGCGCGGAGAACGTGCGGGCCGACGTGGCGCGGGTCCGCGCCTTCCAGGAGCGCGAGCCCGAGGTCACCGCGTTCGTGGTCTGCGAGTACAACCTCGCGCGCGTGGTGGACCGGGCCGTCGAGGCCCCGCCGGGGCGGGACCGGCCCCTCATCGCCTGCTTCGACTCCCCCGGCGACCCCGTGGCGGGGCCCGCCTACCTGCACGTGCGCCAGGACCAGCGCGAGATGGGCAGGCGCGCGGTCGACCTCCTGCTCGCCCAGACGCGCGGCGAGCCCGTCCCCGCACGGTCCATCGTCCCCTTCACGATCGTCGAGGCCGACGACCGGCGCGGGCCGCGCTAGCAGCGGCCCACGTGCCCAGCCCACAGATCACGGCCCAGCCCACAGATCACGGACCAGCCCACAGATCACGGCCCACGCACGCAACGACGAACGGAGAACGCCTGGTGTTGCCCGAGCCCGATTCACGCACGCTCTGGAACGACCGCGCCGACGTGGCGCAGCGCAGCCTGGATCACTACTTCGCCGCCCCCGGCGGGCAGCTCTTCGACAACTGGCACCCGCTGGGTCCCGGCGACAACGACGTCTTCAACTACTGGTGGCTGGCGCACGCCCTGGACGCGCGGGTGGACGCGTACGAGCGGACCTCGGACCAGGCATGGCTGGATCGCGCCATGGAGGTCCACGACAACATCCTCGCCCGCAACGACGGGTCGTTGTTCAACGACTACTTCGACGACATGCTCTGGTTCGGCCTGGCGATCCTGCGGCTGGCCGACGCCCGCGACGACGACGACCTGCGCGCGGAGGCGGCCCGGATCTGGCGGCACGTGCTGGACAACGGCTGGAACGAGCACGAGGGCGGCGGGATCGCCTGGCGGGTCCCCCAGCCGTACTACAAGAACACTCCCGCCAACGGCCCCTTCGTGGTGCTGTCCGCCCGCCTGCACCGGCACACGGGCGACCCCGAGCAACTGGCCTGGGGGCGGCGGGCGATGGACTGGCTGGAGCGCGTGCTGGTGCGGCCTGACGGGTTCGTCCACGACGGGATCAACCGGCAGCAGGACCACGCCATCGACGAGCAGTGGCGTTTCACGTACAACCAGGGTCTCTACATCGGGGCCTGTGTGGAGCTGGCCCGCACGCTCGGGGAGGACGACTACCTGCGGCGCGCCACCAGGACGGCCCGCACGGCCTTCGCCGAGCTGGCATCCGGCGGGGTCTTCGCCGACGAGGGCGGCGGCGGTGACGAAGGGCTGTTCAAGGGAGTCTTCTACCGGTACGCGCGCCTGCTGGTCGACGCGGCGGATGTGCCCGACCTGCGGGGCTTCATGCTGGCCAGCACCGAGCGGCTGTGGAAGTCGTGCGAACGCGACGGCATGATCCTGGCCGGGCCGGTGTGGACGCGCGCGGCGGACGGCAGGGTGCCCCTGTCGGCGCAGCTGAGCGCCGTCATGGCCACCGAGGCCTGCGCCGCCCTGGTCTCCTCCCCCGTCGCCCCCTCCTGACCCTGTCTCTTATA
>NZ_SMJZ01000301.1 GCF_004348345.1 Nonomuraea longispora | reverse complement strand
ACCGAGTCCAAGTGGGGGAAGACAACAGCCACCATGTCAGCGTCACACAGGGCCAACGGTGACACCCAGACGCGAAATCCGTAGCCAATGACACACCGTCAGTTACCACAGAAATCTTGGCAGAACCCTCAACGGCCCTGTCTCATATTCGGTGGTGACGGAGCGTGCCGCTGTCCGAGGAGGGCGTCGGTGTGCACCAGTTGCCGGCTGACGGCCAGTTCTCGCCGGTCCTGGTCCAGGTCACAGGTCCAGGTCCAGGTCCAGGTCCAGGTCCAGGTCCAGGTCCAGGTCCAGGTCCAGGTCCAGGTCGATCAGCGTAGCCCGGCTGCCTCTCCGCGGCGTAGCCCGCGCAGCGCGATCAACTGCCACAGGAGGTACAGCCGATCGTGTCGGGTGAAGGCGAGGAATGCGAAATTGCCCCGGTCGTTTCCCGGATGGGAAGCTGACGGCGTGACCGATCAGCGTTCGCGCCTCCCGATCTCGCGGCCAGACTTCTGGGCGGCCTGTTTTCTCGACGAATATGCTTACGACGTTCCTGGCGGGGACGTCGATGTGAGCGATGAGGAGTACGCGCCCGACCTGGTGGTCGAGTACGGGGGCGGCGGCGGATACGCCCTGCTGGTGTCCCGCACGTCCTACGGAGTCACGCTGAAGCTGTGCCACCCAGGCGCGGCGAAGCCGGTGGAGCTGGGCTGGGACGACCTCGCGCATTGGCATCCTCACGCGTTGCGCTGGTCAGAGGTCGACCTCGTGTGCCGTGCGACCGCCCTCGCCGATCCCGATGCCGGCTACCCCGGGCCGCACCTTGCGCTGCTCGGCCGTTTCGGCCCGGCGTGCACCGAGGCCGACGCCGCGGTCGCCATGCCGCTACTGCGCGAGGCATTCACCACGCTGCCCGGCCTTGACCGCTACCAGCGCCACACCTACGCCTCACGCGGCGACATCCGCGCCTTCGGCGTGCGCTGGACGAAGGATCCCACCGGGTGGTGGTACCCATGCCAGGGCGGGGACACCAGCGCAGAGTCGCACGACCCCTACCGCGACGATCCGGACGCCGAAGACTACCTCGACGGCGGACTGTACTCGACGCGCGAACCGGGCGCGCGCCCGCTGCGCGGCCCTGCGCGAACAGCCCTGGCTGGTCGCGGCGCCTGTCCAGGCAGCGGCCGATACGTTCGGCGGCCATCCCTCGGCCGCACACCGGGCGGGCCTGATCGAGGCCCTGCAGGCCGCAGGCTGCGTGGACCGGGCCGTGCTGGGCGCACTGGCGCCTGACGCGGGCGAGCTACGGGCACTGGTGATGGCCGAACTACTCCTGGGAGTGGAGCCCGGCAGTCTGGTTCGGGCCCGGTCGGGCCCCGAGGCGCCGCGCCCACTGCGCCATTACTACGCCAACGCCTACCTGCCCGTAGCCCAGGACGCCCCGCGCAAGGGCCTGGCGTCGCAACTCAAGCCGCGGCTCAACACGGCCCTGCGGGCGGCCGGGCTGGGAACCACCGACTCGGGCCCCGTCCGGCTGGGCCGGCATGACGGCAGTTCAGTCGACGACCTCCCCCTGAGGTTGATCGACGACTGGCGCGCAGGGTTGGAGCTGGTACGGGAGGTGCTGCGGACGGCGGGGGCGCCGGAGGGCAGCACTGTCGAGGTCCGCCGACGTGGCGAGACCGTCACCGCGAACCTGGAGCAGCCGCTGCCCCGCGACTGACCGGATTCGTCGGCCTGACCGGAGCAGCACTCTTCAGCGCCGCGCTCCCCCACAGGGAACCGACCGAACCGCATGCGCCTGGTTTGGGCCGTAACGCCAAGCAAGACCGCCAAGAAGATCTAGAAATACCAAGTCAGAAGATCCGTCGGATACTCCCGTTCAGGTTCGCCTGCTGTTGGGGTCGGGGTGATCAAGCCACTCGCTGTGCAGGTATTGTCCGCGGGGAGCTCAGGCATCGTCCGGCTACAGCCGACACCCGCAAGCCGGACCCACACGGTCCGCCTGGCCTATCGGCATGGCCGCGGATGCCGTCGTACCGCCCGGATTGGCTCGCCCGCGCGACCTGCGCGGTCAAAGACGGAGCCTGCCCACCGGAACGGGGACGAAGAGACACAGACACCTGATCGACTTCACGACGGTGTGCTGCGGGAGGTGTGATACGTCAAGGCCATGGGGGCGGTGGTTCCGATTCCGCTGGACATGGCCCTTCTACGACGATCATCGAGATGTATGCGTACTTTATGCGCGATGCAGGCAAGGTGTGCTGCGAAGGAGGCAACGACCAAGCGCAGGTTCTGTCTGATCTGCCGGAAGGGAGCTTCGACTCGGAGGCCCGCTGCTCGGCTCCGGGCGGCAGGATGGTGCGGCCCCGGCGGCGAGCCCGTAATTCCACAGCGCGAAGTGTCACCGGCCCGCGTCCATATTGCATCTAAATCGGCCCGGCCTAGCGTCTGCTGAGCGTCAGGACTTCCCACGCGAAAACAACGGGTCTCGGCTGCCTGAATGATCAACCAATCGAAACGGGGATGACACATGTTCTGCACATCGCAGGGGAGAAGCACCACGCGGCGCAGGGCCCTGCTGGCCGGCAAAGTGATCGAGGCGCAGGCGTTGACCCATCGTGAGGCAGAGGTCTTCGACCTGCTCGGGATAGGGGCGAGCAATCGGCAGATCGCGCAGGAGCTCAACATCACCGAACGGACCGTGCGGTTTCACATCACAGGGATCCTCACCAAGCTGGCCGTCACCAACCGCGCCGAAGCGGCGATCGTCTCCTTCGCCGGTGACCGCCCGCAGACCGCGTCCTACGACACCATCACCGCGGGCCGATAAACGTGCTCCCCCCTCAGCGGGTCGCGGAGGAACGCGTGCCCGGTGCCCGCCTGGTCGCCGTTTTCGATCGACGGCATGCGCACGGTCGCGCTCGCGAGTGATCCGCGAATTCTCGGCGGCTCGCTCGGCGGCAGGAGGTGCGAGGACGTCGCATGCGCCTGCGAGGCCGCCGTGCGCGAGAGAGCGTTCATCGTGGGTCTCCGGCACTCGGTCGGAATCAGGAATGGAACGGGGTGGCATGGCGGGGCGCCAAGCTCCTGCACGCCTTCGCCGAGGCCACGGTGCCTCGTGTCACGCTGGTGACGCGCAGGGCGTATGGAGCAGGCGCTCCGACAAGGCGTGGCGCCCACGGCTACATCCCGCTGTGACCTTCACCCGGACCCGGTGGCGAGTATCGCGGTGAGGCGGTCTTCACCGAGCCGGTGGCCGGTCTCGATCCGCAGGGCCCGTGCCCGCTGAACATGTACGGCGGCGAGTTCGTACTCGTGCCGGTCGAGCGCCAGCTCGGCCAGCACCAGGTACGCCTCACCCTCCAGCACCAGATGCCCGATCTTTTGCGCGATAGCGCGGGCCTGCTCGGCACAGGCCCGCGCCTCGTCGTTACGGCCTATGCGCGCGTATACCGAGGCCAGCCCCGTGAGTGCGTAAGCCCGCGCGTAGGGGTTGGCCTCCCTCGCCGCGCGCAGGGCCCGCTCGTACCACTTCGCCGCCTTCGAATGCCTGCCGTACGCGGCATGCGAGGCGCCCAGCACGACCATGGCCTCACACAGCGCGCGCGGACTGGTGGTCTCCTCCGCGATCAGCCAGGCCTCTTCCGCGTACCGAAGCGCCTGGTCAGGGCGGTCCGCATCGCAGTGGATCGACGAGATGGTGCCCAGCGTCAAGACCTCGGCACTGCGGTTGCCGCAGTGCCGGTGGATCCGCAGGGCCTCTCCAGCGTTCTCCAGTGCCTCGTCACACCTGCCGAGCAGGTGCAGAGCGCCGGCGAGGTTGTGGTGGGCCACTGCGGTGGCTGTGGGATTGTCGGGGGCGTGCAGGGTGAGCGCACGCCGTAAGCCGATCTCGGCCAGCCTCAGTCTGCCGAGTTGCAGGTGGATCGCGCCGAGGTTGGTCAGGATGACGGCCTCACTGTTGGCGTCTTCGAGCTTGCTCGCGAGGTCCGCTGCGGCTGTCAGGTGCTCCATCGCTGTCAACGGCTCACCGCGGTTGAGCAGCGTGGTGGCGAGATTGATGTGCGCGGTGGCGACGCCGGCGGGCCAATCCGCTTCGCTGCTCCACTGCGCGGCAGCCTCGTAACCGACGATGGCCTGCTCGTGCTGGAGGCGGGTACGGCTGGCGTCGGCGATGCACATGTGCGTCACGGCCTGACCGTACGGATCGGCCTCCAGGGTGGCGGCGCGCAGAGCGGCCTGCGACGCGATCAGAACCTCGTCAGGATGTGACCGAAGCGCGAAATATCCCCGAAGCGCGCCGCAGAGCAGCCAGGACATCTGGGGTGGTCCGTGTCCGGCCGAGTGGGTCACCGCCGCAAGCAGGCCGGCCCGTTCGTGCTCCAGCCAGCTCAGTGCCTCGACGGGAGTGGCGAACTCCTCCGTATCGTCCGCGGTTCCGAGCGGGACGGGGAGCCGCTGGACGGTCGGGAAGGCGATGGCGGCCGCACGGTCGGCCCGCTTCAGATACCAGGTGAGGAGGCGGGCGGTGGCGGCCTGGCGGCTCTCTTCGTCGTCCTCGCGTTCGGCTTGCTCTCTGGCGAACAGGCTGAGCAGGTCGTGCATGCTGTAGTAACCGGGCCGGGATTCGCCGATCATGCTGGTGGCGTACAGCCGGTCGAGCAGGCAGGCCGCGTCAGCGCGGGACGTCCCCGCCAGCGCCGCCGCGGCCTCTACGGGGATGTCCGGGCTGAAGGCCAGGCCGAACAGGCGAAACAGCCGCCGTTCCGGAGGATTCAGGCGCGTGTACGAGATGCTGAAGGTTGCCCGCATCACGGCGTCGCCGTCGACCTCCAGCATGGCCAGGCGGTCGGCTGCCAGGGCGGTGACGTAGTCGGCGATCCGGCGTTTCGGGCGGGCTGCCACATTGGCGGCGGCCACTCGCAGGGCCAGCGGCAGGCCGTCGCACAGCCGCACCATCTCCCCGACGGCCTCCGGCTCCCTGGAAGCGCGTTCGTCGCCGACCATCTTCATCAGCAACTCGCGTGCCTCGCCAGGGGTGAGTTGGCCCAGAAACAGGCGTCGCGCACCGTGACTGACGGCCAGCCAGGTCAGCATGTCACGACTGGTGATCAAAGTCAGGCAGCCCGGTGAGGTGAGCAGGAGCAGCCGTACCTGCTCGGCGGAGGCCGCGTTGTCGAGCAGCACCAGAACGCGTCGCCCGGACATCCGCGAACGGTACATGGCCGCCGCCGCCTCCTCGTCCGTGGGGACCTGCTCCGGGGGAACGCCGAGCGAGGAGAGCAGCCTCGTCAGCGCCTCCGTGGCGGTCATGGGAGTATCCGACTGTCCTCGCAGGTTGACGAAGATCTGCCCGTGAGGAAAACGATCGGCGACCTGGCGTGCGAAGCGGATGGCCAGAGCCGTCTTGCCCATGCCGGCCGTCCCCGTGATCACCGTGACGGACGGAGCCGAGCCGTCGATGTCGGGCAGAGCATCGGCCAGCGTCTCCAGGTCGCGCTCACGGCCGGAGAAATCCGACAGGTCCGCGGGCAGCTCGGCCGGCGCCGAAGGCTCGTCCTTCCCGGATTCGAGATCGTCGTCCCGCAGGATCGCCTGGTGCAGGCGGCGCAGGGAGGCCGACGGGTGAACGCCCAGGAGATCGGCGAGCACCTGGCGGACACGCTCGTACTCCATGAGACTCTCCGCTTTGCGACCCGCCTGGTACAGGCCCGTGACGTGCAGCTCCGCGAGCCGTTCACGGGTGGGGTGCTCAAGCACCAGCCTGGCCAGTTCGGGCAGGGCCGTGTCATACTGCCGCGAGTCGATCAGGGTCGCGAGCCGGCTCTCCTGGGCGGTCAGCCGCAGCGCCTCCAGGTCGGCGCAGAGCCGACTGCGCAGATCGGCGTCGGTCTCGTCTCCGAACACCGGCCCACGCCACAGCTCCAGAGCATCGCCCAGCAGGTCGGCGCGGGAGGCGGGATCGGCCTCTTGACGGGCTCTCCCGACGAGCGCGCGGAACCTGTGAGCGTCAATGAGATCGGCATCGGCTTCGAGCACGTAGCCCCGGCCCCGGGAGCTGAGCCGAACCCCGAACTCCGCTGCCCGTGCGTCGTTGAGCACAGCCCGGATCCTGGCCACGTGGCTCTGCACGCTGCGTCGTACGTACTCCGGGGGGTCGTCTCCCCATAACAGGTCGACCAGACGCGTGATCGTGACCACGCTGCCGCATTCGATGAGTAGGACGCCGAACAGCTCCCGGTCACGCCGCCGTCCGAGCCTGAGTGTCCGGCCGTCCGCCTCCACGAGAACGTCCCCGAGAACACGGAAGAACAGGCCCTCGCCAATGTCTGGCTTTCGCATGTGGCGCTAGGTCCCTTTCAGCAGGGGGATTGGCAACTTTGTGGCAAGTCTGGCGGTGGCTCGCCGGATTATCTTTTCCATATCGAACAGTGCGAGGAGGTGTGCACATCATGAAGAAGGTCAACGAGCTGATTCACCGTGGCGACAGCAAGGATGGTTCCTGCGCCTAAGGCGACGCCATAGCGAATGCGCACGAAACAATGCGCATTCGTTTCCACGGCAAAGGGCTGAGACCTTCACGGTCTCAGCCCTTTTCGGTGCCGTCTACTGGCTCTTCAGGTAGTGGCCGTCATCCGCAGCCGCCTCCGGTGTCGGTGTCGTAGGGCGTGACGTGAGCGGACGACTCCGCCACAGGCCGGTCGTCACCTCGGCGGAGGTCGCGCAGGAACGTACCGATCCGGTCCACGCCCCAGTAGCGCTGCCTGCGCCACCTCACGTACGGGACACCGAAGACGTCCTCCCGGAAGGCCGAAACCAGGCACTGGACCGCCTCCGCCCGAATGCCGGGGTCGTCGACCGCTCCCTCCACCTCCCGCTCGTCGAGCCCTGCCGCCGCCCCGGCGCGGGAGACCACCTCCGGGAGGCTGATGTTCTCCCCGCGCTCCCAGCGCGCCCGGGTGATCTCGTCATAGAACTCGCGCTCGCGGCCGTGCCGCCGGGCCAGCAGGAACCCCAGGTGGGCGGGCTCCCACCAGGGATCCACATCGATGGGCCAGGCGACCTCGACCCCCTCGCCGGCCGCCAGTCGCTTGACGTCCATCAGCAGATAGAGGTGCTTGGCCCGGCTCATCGGCGTGTAGACCGGCCGGACGCCCCGCTCATCCAGGCTCCGGCCGGTCACCTCGTCGGCCTCCCAGGAGGGGATCCAGTCGATCTCCTCGAAAGCCGTAGGCAGCTCCGCGAGCAGCCGCCGGCCCGCGAGCCAGCTATACGGGCTCCGGAAGGAGAAGTAGAGCCTGGCCCGCTTCCCGCCCCCCGTCATGGACGCACCCCGCCCAGCCGGACGACCGCCGCCGCCACTCCGCCGTCGGGCGTACGGCCCGTCAGCAGCGCGTGCTCGCCCGCTAGAGCGGGGTCCGCCCTGCGCATCGCCAGGAGCACGGCCAGGGCGACCGCGCCGTTGGCGGCGTGGCATTCGCCGAGGAGC
>NZ_SMJZ01000300.1 GCF_004348345.1 Nonomuraea longispora | reverse complement strand
ACTCCCCCGCGTTCCAACCTGCCCGACCCGGGGCCGGGCGATGCGCTCGACACCTCGCCCGACGCCGCCACGGAGCGGCTGACGCGGGTCGCCGAGTCGCTGCTGGGCGACGCCTCCCGGGTGGCGCTGGCCGACGTGCTCGGCTCCGACTGGCCGTCCGCGCGGCGCGTGCTCGCCGACCTCACGACGCTCGACCTGCGGCCCGAGCTGCCTTACCGGCTGAGGTGGTCCGGCGGGCTCACGATCGACCCGGAGCGCGAGCCCGCCTGGCTGTCCCACGGCTATCTGGAGCGCGCCCGATGAGCGCGGCGGACGACGCGGCGATGGCGCACGTGAGGGCGCGGTCCGGCGGGCCGCTGTGGCTCGGGGCCGGGGCCGCCGCGCCCGCGGGCATGGCACGCCTGACCCGCCCCGACTCCACCGGGCAGGCGCTACCGGTGTGGCCCGACGGGGCGACACCGTCCCTGCTGGACGAGCACCAGGTCGCGGCCCTGCCCGTGGAGCGCTCCGGCGAGACCCGGCGGGTGCTGGCCGCCGTGCTCAAGTGCTGCTGGAGCGACCATTCCGCAGACCCGTGGCCGGGCCGGCCGGCGCCGGTGGAGCTGGTGCTCGACACCTACCGCGCGCTGATCGGCCGTACCGACGACCTGATGCGCAACTGGGCGATCGGCGCGCTGCGGCGCCTGCACGACTCGGCGTGGGTCGTCATGGACGACGGCGTCGTCTCCCTGGGCCCGCGCTGCGCCCTCTGGCCGGTCACGTCGCACGCCCAGCTGCAGGAGCTGGTGCGACGGCTGCCCGACCCCGAGCGGCCCGAGCTGACCGTGGTGCGCGACGCCGACATCGTGGCCGCAGCCGAGAGCACGCCGACGCCGGCGGCTGCGGGGCCCGGTGGGCGGGTCGAGGCGGGCGCCGCGGAGTTCGACGACCTGCTGAGCGGCTACGACGAGCGGCGGCGGGCGGAGCTGGTGGCGGCGTTCATGGTGGTGGAACACGCGGCCGAGCCCGTGCAGGAGGCTCGTTTCGCCGCCCTGCGCGACCCGGCGCTGCGGCACACGCTGGGCGAGATGCTGGACCGGCGCGGCCGTACGCTGATCCGGCACCGCGAACGCTGGATCTCCGGCTACGCCGACACCTACGCCACCGCCCTGGCCGCCTCTGGCGGGCGGCCCGAGGCGGCCGTCGACGGCGACGTCACGGATCTTGGTGAGAGCGCCGCCGGGGAGACCCTGGACGAAGCGGCACAGAACACGGCCGCCCCGGACGACGCCGCCCACGATGCCGTGCCCTCGGGAGCCGCGATGCACGGCGAGACGGTCCGAGCGGACCGCGCGCAGGAGGCGGTCCCCGGGGCGGCGGCGGTGGGCCGGGCGAAGGCGGTCGCGGGCAGGGGCAGCGGTCCGGCGGGGGCGCGGCTCGGCGTGAGCGAGCGCGCGGTGCTGACGCTCGTCCTGGTGCATTCCGTGGCGATCCCGAGGGCCGAAGGGCTGCTGCCCGAGGACTCCTGGCTCTCACCGCATCCCACGCCGGCCGACGAGCTGCGCCGCCACACCCAGCTGCCGATCGGCGAGCTGGAGGCGGCGTTGCGCACGCTGCGGCACGCGGGGCTGCTGGGCCAGGTGAAGGCCGGTGAGGAGGCGGGCGGCTACGTGCCGGGGCCGCAGTTCCACCGGCTCACTCCGGCGGCCCGGCGGCGTCTGCAGGAAGAACTCATCCTGGCGGCCGGGCCGAGCACCCCGCTGGCGACGGCCGTACGCGCGCGCAGGTCGGCACAGTGACGGCGGCCGGGCGCCGGCAGGTCAGCATGGCCGGGGCCGCCGGGCGTGTGCGCGGGTCGGCGCAGTGAAGATGACGGATGGAAGGGTAACGGGGGTTCGAGTGTCGTCGCTGGTGGAGAACGTCGTCGGGGACCGCGTGCTGATCGCCGTGCAAGCGGTCAACATTTCGCGGCTGTCGACCCATCCGGTGCCCACCGTGCCCGGCACGCTCATCGTCGTGGCCGGTGCCGGGCCCAAGGACTCCAACGGAGCGGGCAAATCATCATTCATCGCCTCTGTCACGGCGTTGCTCGGTGACGAGCAGTGGCGGTTCGCGTCCGGTGCGAAGGCGGTGTCCGAGCTGCTGTTCAACGCCGAGCTGGCCAGCGGCGCCGGTGCCCGTCAGTGGGCGAGCGCCGATCACGGCTACATCGTGGGCGTGTTCGCTCCGCCCGGCATGGACGGTTTCGCGCCCGCGGAGCACAGCGCCGCCCCGACGGCCCACGACGCGACGGCCGAAGCGGCCGCGCCTCAGGGGGTGGTGCCCGAGGACGGCGCGTTCGTGCTGGGGGGATCCGGGGCGAGCGCGGAGTTGTTCGAGGTGCCCGACACCTCCGGCGGGGCGCTCACCGTGTGGCTCAAGGTCAACCAGGAGGCGCCGCACCTGGAGATCAGGTGGCGGGAGGGCGTGCACCTGGCGGCGTCCCCGTCCGAGGCCGAGCGGGTGGCCCGCGCCGACGAGATCTGGGCGTCGCTGCCGAAGTCGGCCGGGCGGCGCGACGTCGTGGCCCGCGACCTGACCAAGGTGCTCTACGGCGACCGGGTCAGGTGCGTGTCGTTCCTGTCCACGTCCGTGCGCAGCAAGGTCGCCACCAACCTGCTCTCCCAGCCGCTCAACGAGATCTCCCCCGAGCGGGTCTTCGAGGCCATCGCCGCGCTCACCGGGCTCGACGCCGAGCTGGAGCAGGAGCGGGAGGCCCGGCGCGACGAGCACACCAGGCGGCTGCGCGCGGCGCAGGCGGCCGACCGGCTGGCCGAGTTCGGGTCGGAGTCGAAGGCGTTGCTGACCACGTTCGACCGGCGCGACCAGGCCAGGGTACGCCTGGCGGACGCCTTGCGGTGCTGGCGGGGCAGGCAGGCACGCAAGCTCGCCGACGCGGCGGGCAAGGACGACGTGCTGGCCGCCGACCTCGAGCGGCACCATGCGGCCGGCGAGGCGGCCGCCGAGTCGATCGCCATGGTCAAGGCGGAGATCACGACCCTGCGGGAGGACGCCCTCGACCGGCAGGTCTTTCAGGCGCGCAAGGAACTGGCCGCGATGCAGGCGCGCGCCGCGAAGCTGGACGCCGACCGCGCGGTGACGGAGAACTCCGCCGACGAGTTGCGGGGGCTGGTCCCGGCGCTGGAGGAGAGCCGCAGATTCGCGGACGGGCGTGACGTACCCACGGCCGAACGCGAACTTCGGGAGGTGCGGCTGCGCCTCAACGAGACGCTCAAGGCGCTGGGGGTGGCCGACCAGGAGGTGTCGTCCGCACAGGCGGCTCTCGACGACGCCGAGGGTGGCCCGGCGGCGGCCCAGCTCGACGCGCTGACGGCGGCGCGCATCGGCGCGACGGGCCTGCTCGACGCCCTCGACGTCGCCGAACAGGCCCGCGACTCCGCGAGCCCCGTCCACAGGCCCGGCCGTGAGCTGGTCCGCGATCCCCGCCAAGAGCCCGTCCAGAAGCCCGGCCGGGGCGAGCCGGCGGCTCAGGCGTCCGCCCAGCCGGGTTGGGTGCCGTTGGGTGAGTTGCGGGGGTGGCCGAACGAACATGCGGTGATCGTCGACGCGGCGCAGCTCGACGCCGCCGCATCCGCCCTGGCGGAGTTGCCCGGTTCTGTGCTGGTCAGCGCCGCCGGGGTGAGCGTGGTCGGCGCGTTCGACGGGGTGGCGACCGGGCGGGAGGCCCGCATCAAGGCCGCCGAGCAGCGGCTCAACCGGGCGAAAGACGTACAGGAGCGTGCCGCGCAGGCCGTGCGGGAGGGGGAGGAGGCGGTCGCCGAGGCGCAGCGCCGGCTGGAAGGGGCCAGGGCCGGGGTGCGCCTGGACGAGCTGGAGGCGAAGCTCGGCGAACGCCGGGCCAGACTCGCCGAGCTCAACGCCGCCATCGAGGAGCTCGCACCGAAGGTCGCCGAGGCGGAGAGACAGGCGGGGGCGCTGGACTTCCGCGCCCGCACTCGTGACATGGAGATCGAACGCCTGGAGGGGCGGCGGCATCGGCACGAGGCCGAGCGGGCACAGGCTCGCGACCAGGCGGCGAAGGTCACCACCGAACGCGAGTCGCTCAAGCTCGACGCGCTGGCCGCCGACTGGGGCGGCACGGTCGAGACGGCCCGCGAATGGCTGGCGGCGTTGCCCGAGGAGGAGCGGCCCCGTACGGCGGAGGAGTGGTGGCGGATCGCAGAACGCCACCTCGACCAGGCGTTGCGCGACACGTTCCCCGAGGACGACGCGGAGGTCCCGGAAGAGCTGCGGTTCCTGCTGGAGGAGCGGGGCGGCAGCACGGCGCGCGAGCAGGCGACGTTCGCGGCGGTGTGCGGGGCGCTGGCCTCCTATCTGCGCGGTCAGGAGGAGTACGAACGCCACCAGCGCCGGCAGATCGAGGCCCAGCTGGTCTCCAGGCAGCGTGACCTGGCGGCCGCGGCCAGGGGCGCGGAGGAGGCGGCGCAGTCCACGGCCGTGCACCGGGCGGCGCTGACAGCGGCGATCAAGGCGCGGCTGACCCGGGTGGCGGAGGAGTTCGAGAAGCTCGACACCTCCTACGGCGGTTACGGCGCGACGCTGGAGTTCCCGGTGCCGCCCGCGCCCGCCGACCCCGAGCAGCGCTGGCAGTGGCGGGTCACGCCGAAGTGGCGACGCGGCGAGGGGCAGGGGTTCGTGCCCTACAACCGGCGGGCCAACACCGCGCTCATGGACGAGAAGGCGGTCAAGCTGGTGTGCGCGGCGGCCATCGCCTCGTCCGGTGGCGGGCATCTGTGCCTGGTGCTCGACGAGCTGGGGCGCAACCTGGGCAAGGAGCACCGCAGGGAGGCGGTGGCGCTGTTCAGGAGGATCGGGGAGACGTACGGCATCACGGTGATCGGGGCGCTGCAGGACGACATGGAGCCGTACGCGATCGACGCCTGCGGCCAGTACATCAAGTTGCGGCGCTCGTCCGACGCGATGCCGTACAACGAGCCGCCGGTGATCGTGGGGCACGACCAGCACCGGGAGCGGGTACGCGCGCTCGCGGCGTACGTCGACCGGGGCGCCGTGACCGGGTGAGCGCCGGTCAGGGTGCTGGTGCGGGTGCGGCCGTCGCGGAGGTGGCCGCTCCGCGACGGCCGGCCTGCCGTCAGATTCGGTACATGGTCTGGATCTCGAAAGGTCCGCGGATGTCCTGGTTAGCGAGGTATGCACGTTCCGCCATGTCGGAACGCCGGCTGTCCAAGGCCCTCACGTTGTCGCGGACCCTCTGCAGGTCGGACGTGTCCAGCCCGTTCTCCCTGGCGATGCCGAGCCCGTTGTCCGCGCGGCGGCGGGCATCGTCCAGATGCCCGGTCACGTGCCTGCCGAGCTGCGACTCGATCTGCTGCAGCCGCTCGGCCTGCCGGCTGAGGTGCCACCTGGTCATGTCGTCCAGGTACGGATGGCTCGCCAGCGCCTGCCTGGCCAGGTTCGTTCTGGTGGCGGCGTCGATCTCTCCACGGTTGTAGGCGTCACTCAGCCTGGTGTTGACGGTGTGCTTGGCGTTGTAGACATGCGTTTCGACGTCTTGCAGCCTCGTCTCGGCGCGCTTCATGCTCTCCGCGGCCTGCCGGGCGGAGAGCCCGGCGCGTGCGGCCTGGCCCTGTGCCTGCGTGACGGCCCGCCGGCCGGCCGACGTCTGCACCGGGCCACGCTGGTAGGCAGGCGGGTACGCAGGACGCGGAGGAACCGCCGGCGCTTTGACGGGCGTGCCCCGGAGCCGCTGGGTGAGCCGGTTGTAGATCTGTCCGAGCAGGCGGGTGGCGGTGCGCAGGTAATGCTGCACGCGGTGGGCGACAGGCCGCAGCAGCGGCTTGATCAGCGCCCGTCCCTGCGGCGTGAGGGCGGCCAGGCCCGCCATCCCGGCCAGCCCGATGAGCATCCCGCCAGCCCATTTGACCGTTTTCCATGCGACCTGCGCGGCGCCCGCGCCCAGCGCGGCGGAGTGCGCCTGGGAGGCGCTGCGTCCCAGCACGCCGGCCTGTCCCGTCACGTGCTCGGCCAGCGCGTCCGTGGCGGCGCCCGCGTTTGCGCCGGCCAGCCGGTACGCGCGGGCGCCGTCGTCACCGGCCGACGCCTGCGAGCGGCCCAGAGACTCCAGTACGCCGGCCTGGCGTTCGAGCTCGGTGGTGTCCGGCGGACGCGGCACCCCCAGCAGGCCGAAGCCCATCTCTTCAAGCCCGGCGGTCATGGTCGTCGCCCACCTCCCGCACCGCCGCCGCCTCGGCCTCCGTGTTCCTGGCCGCCATCAGGGCCTGGCCCTCCCCCGTCCCGCCGAGTTGCGCGACGACCTCTGCGGAGCCGCCGAACAACGCGACCAGGTACTCCTGGTAGGGGCCGGCGAAGTCAGGGTACGGCAGGGGGCCGGCGCTCCCCGCGACCTGCCCCCGGAATTCCTCGTGGACCTGCTGCTGCTCGTCCGTCAGCGTACGGAAGCTCCGGGCGGACGACTCGCGGCCGGTGACGTCCCAGGTGATTCCTTCGGGGGTCACCACGACTCACCTTTCCTCGGGGCGGCTCCGCCGGGTGGATCGTCGAGGCGGCGCAGCATCTCGTCGAGGCTCGACGTCAGCCGGGCGAAGTCGCCGGCCGCCTGGGCCTCCATGTCGTTGACCCTCCGGATGAGCTCCTCCGTGGCGAGGTCGTCCTGGGGAGGGCCCGGTTCGGGGGTTCGCGCCAGCCGATCCTGCTGCGCCGCCCGCACGGCGGCGACGATGTGCTCGGCGAGGTCGTGCGACGCCAGCCGCATCGCCCGCGGATCCAGCTTCAGCCGGGCCAGCAGGCCGTCCTCTCCCACGACCGCCCGCACCTGACCGCCGGCGGCCTCCCCGGCGCCGGTGGGCGCGTCGTCCTCAGGCACAGCACGCACGGCATCACTCCAGTCCCGATCATCACGTCTGACACACACGGTGCAGATGGCATTAAACCGGCTGAACAGTGCGTGTGACTACTCGGGATGCCGTCACGGGCTCACCGGGGGTGTCACGTGATCGGCGGGCCGGTGTAGGAGGCGCGCAGGCGGAGGAGGCTGCCGCGCTCGTACTCTTCCATGGCGTGTGCGAGCCATCCCGCCGCCCTGGCCACCGCGAAGATCGCCTCGCCCGCGCCGGCGGCCATGCCGCCGACGGCGGTCAGGACGGCGAGGGCGAAGTCGATGTTGCGCTCGGGCAGCCGCCTGCGGCGCATCTCGGCCAGCACTGCCACGCCCGCGGCGACCCGCTCGTGCCCGGGCGCGGCCTCCTTGACCAGGTCGAGCAGGGCGCCGCCGCGGCCGTCTCCGTTGTTGTAGACCCTGTGGCCGAATCCGGGGACACGTTCGCCGCGGCGTACCCGATCAGTGATCACCCGCGCGGCCTGGCACGGCTCGCCGACCTCGGCGAGCAGGCGTTCCGCGCCGTACGACGCGCCGCCGTGCAGCGGGCCGCCCAGCACGCCGAGGCCGGTCTGGACCACGGCGTACGGGTCCGCCCTGGCGGAGGCGGCGACCCTGGCGGCCAGCGTGGAGGCGGCCAGTTCGTGGT